>NZ_KV815069.1:44756-53693 GCF_001814145.1 Prevotella sp. HMSC073D09
GTAGGCCGAAAAGTAGGTAAATAACTACTGTTTTGGGCTTTTTACACCTTCCATCTTGTCTGTATTTGAGAAAGAAACCTGCGTTTTGCACCATTTAGCCTTTCTAGTTTGGTTGTCAACTCATAATTCTTCAAGCCAGATTACCAGCTTTTAGCCCCTAAAATCCCACTTTTTAACGACCATCTCGCCCTTTTCGTACATGTGTTTCATGGTTCGAAAGGGTTTTATTTATACCATTGCAGCGGATATTTATGCGTTTCGTTTCGCATTTAGCCACATTTTGCACGGCATTTAGCAGCATTTTACCTTGCATTTAGCACCAAAACGCACTGTATTTAGCACCAAAACGCACTGCGTTTAGCGGCATATTGCACTTCGTTTTGCTGCAAAACGCAGTGTATTTTGCTGCAAATAGCCCCAAAACAGGTGCAAACAGCTGTTCCATTAAATAAAAATTCATTTTGCCGCATTCACAGGCTAACCCCTTTTTGCATCAAAACAAACCTTCGCGAGAATCGATTTTTTGCTGGTTAGGTGGGAGCTTGGTGGACGAAAAGGGTACTCATAATGTTAAAATTCTTACTAAAAACTAGACAAAGAGCGATTGTGCCATATACACGCGTAGGGATAAAGATACAGAAAGCACGTACGCTTACTACCGCCAGTGCGAGCGGTTGTAGGGCAAGCTGCTCACGGCCAACGGAAACGGCATCATGCAAACGCAGAAGACATCTGCCATTGACAAACGGTTTTTAACATGGTGGAGAATGCTTTGAATAACTGCCGCCTGATCGCCTTTTGAGGCATTGCCACATTTTGCCACCAACAAACGGAACCGACTCTCAGATTTTGTCGTGTCTTTATCAGGAACTTCGTACATGAGCGTGGTGTTTGTCTTGGTTTAACAGCACAAAGACATAAACCCTCTCTAATTGTAGAAGTATTAAAGTTCAAGACGGCTCCAAGAAGTGTTGCTTTGAAACCATTAATGTCTTTTGTTTTTTAATAGCTCTTGTTTGGTTTGCGGTTTCAAAACGTCTGTCAAGTATTCGCTTTGTAACAGGCATTGTTCCTTATTTGATATTGCTCTAACTTCTTTTTGTTTTGTAATAAAAAAATCATGGTTTTGTTTCTTTATCTTTTGGTAAATGCCTATCTTTGTAAGCGATAAGAAACTGTAAGCAATTAGAGAGGTTTGGATTTGCAACTTGTTTGCAATAACGTGAACCACCTTTTTGTAAGAGAAATGTGTGTTTTACATTGACACAAGTGGGTGCTGCGAGGCCGATGGACAGGCAACAAAGTGCATCACCCAACTGCAATGGACGAAAACATGGATGATAGACGTGAACCATGAAAGGCTTGTTGAACTTTGAACCACACATTATATATAAGGTGACGTTCTTTGTTGATGCGAGGAAACCACGAGCATAGGCATTAGTCGGCAATGGCAGACTGGCTAAACGTAGGAAATGCGCTTAGAACTTTGCCAGTGGGTGATAAGTGACGAATACCAAGAAAAGTAGAACAATTATTTTTTGTGATTAGATGTTGACTGAGATAACGACGCATGCAACCACTCGGCTAAGTTTGCCCGATCTGGTAGGGACCTGTGTCCTAATGTGAAGGGTAACAATTGAAGAGACGTTGATGGAGTGGGGAAACAAGCGTCGTATGGAACACCGAAAGGGCACGCCAAGCAAGCGTAAGACCGCCCTTTCGTGGGTGAGAAGATTGGATAAGGGAAAAGATGAAGAAAAAAGGCGCGGTAGGCAACGACGGAAGACAAGAGTGAAGGGTGGAGGAAAAAGATACATATTTTCCACTCAATGTAGGCACCCGTTGAGAGGAATGCCTACTGCCCTTAGGCATGGGCGAGCAGCTTTTAGCTCGTCCATGTTTCTTCTCTTTAAGAAGTAAAATGTTTGTAAAAAGAAATGTGCCCATTTTGTTTTATGTTATATGGCATCTTTGTGAATTTTATTTACAAAATCCTTGCATCGTTAAAGATTAATGCCTAACTTTGCGGTACGTTAGTTTTGAATTGAGAGTTGATAAATGCTTATCTACAATCGTTCTTTTACTAAACGCTATTCGGTTGCTCCTAGGCGTAGGGGAATGGAAATCGAAAATATAGAGCATAAATTTTCTATACATGAGGACATGATTGTGTGAGTGTTCATAGGCAATACAATGCCTTTGAATTTGACCGGTAGGACATGAAAACATAATGTTTTGGTGATCATGAAAACATAAAAGCTCTTATATGAATTAAGGAAGGCAAATGGTCGTATGAAACAATCTAGTTGGAACTCGTAATTTTAAATGCGGGCGAAGAATAGATAAATTGACGTTTTGATAAGGAAAGTAGACAAAAGAAAAGAGAAGAAGATAAGGTGATACCAATACCTTTCATTAGACCAATTGCACGATGACGAATGTGATTGAACGTCCATTTGTGTCGGAAGGCGTGTTGAACAACCCCCTTGTGCAAGGCCTGAATATGGCTGATGCTAACTTGTTGCTATGCAGGAAGTATAAAGTAAATGGGGAAAAGGCCACGTTAGTGGGGTAGCACCATTGGTGTGTAGGCTTAATTGTTTACAGCACGCTGCAAAGTAAAAACAACATCCTCGTGCTATTTTAGCAGGAGTGTGATAGTTGTTGCCCTCTTAATGAACAAAAAACGTTGATAGAAGTATAGGCAGTCAAGGCTGTGCTGTATGGTGAAGTTGTTTAGGCCGCTTGTTCGTAGGCTTGTTGGCAATCAACCAGGCGTACCTTGATGGAAGAAGAATATGAAAAAGATTAGAAGAAATGTTTGGGCGTATAAATTAACCCGACGTTGAAACGATTGATGATCGGATGGAGCGCATCATGCCGTGTGGTAATGAAGGGAAGTGGACAGTGCCACTAACAATGTGCATTAAGGGGATCAGAAGGTTATGATGAGCAATAAATAAAAACCTCTGATTATTCTCTAAGCCCCCTCCTGCCAAAAGCATTAGGATTTGCAACGGCATGGGCTAACCAAGAAACCTGCCTTAGGCAGTGTATGCGGAAACTGAAAGTATATAGGGGAAGGGGCACAAGCCCCTTACCCCAAGGGAAAAACCATTTGTGTAAAATGGGAATTGGGCTTGTGAAAGTCTGTGATGGTAACAAAGAATGATTTAAGAAAACTGATTTTATTAAGAAGACTGGTCCTAATTGAATGCGTTTTTGGACCGTTGTCTTTATTGACTGTTCGCATCTTCAACTGTCCAGCGGGACATGTTTGGTTAAGCTGTACCTACATTTAAACTCTCTAAGGTGCGGGCAGGAAACACATACATAATCCAAATAACCACGAGAACACAGAAGACCGCTGCGACGAGATGTCCCAGCGGTCTTTTACCTTATATGTCCGTCTTGGCTTAGAGTGAATACTGGGAATCCTTTCCTTTTACATGAAAAGCAACAGGATTTTGTTCAAACCAAACAGGTTGTTGGGATTGATCTTTTTCGTGTAGCAGTGAAGAATATTATCTAAAGGGGGAGAAGGTGAAAAGACAAAAAGGTGAAAGGGTGGAAAGATGGCTAATGCCTTTAAAAGGTGAAAGGATGAAAAGTGAAAAGGAGAGAAGGTTAAAGGGTAAAAGGTGAAGGGTTGAACAGGTAAAAAGGTAAAAGGGTGAAAGAGTGAAAGGGTGAAAGGTTGAAAAGGTAAAGAGAGATGGTTGCGCCTATTAACTTATCGTCTCTTAACTTGTTAACTTTCAGCTAAAGGTGGTGAAAAATGCAGGGGCTGTTAAGACAATGTCACCTCGTTAACTCATTAACTCGTTAACTATTCATGTTGAAAGAATGCTGTGCCTATTTATTTGTTCTCCCATCAAATTCCTACCTGTTAACTAGTCTGCTCCTTGCCTTGCCAACTGACAAGTGTGGAAAATGGCTGTGTCCATCGACTGGTCAACTCACAAACTTGTCAACTAAAAAGGTCAATGGGATGACTTGGCGGCTAACTTGTCAGCTTGTTTACTCTGGTTTTGTCCTCTTTCCACACGAATTTTAACATTGTAGACTGCGTTCGGCAACATTCACCCACTACCTCTTTTTGCATCAAAACCAACCTTCGCAAGAATTGATTTTCTGCGACAGGGTGGGCGGCTGGTGGACGGGAAGGGAGCTCATTATGTTTAATCCCCTGTTAAAAATGGACGAAATGACTATACCATATAATACATGCGCGTAGGAAACGGCATGGAAAACACGTACACTTATAGTCAAACAGAATTGGCTTTGTAGAACCATAGCTGCATCGTAAACAAACAAAAGTCATCCTTTTCCTCTACATAAAGGTTTATTGGTGCTATGCTACGCACGCCTTGCATTCAGCCAACAACCATTTTCCAAAAGCAATTCTGTTTGACTATAACTACTTTCTGCGCGAGCGGTTGCAGCGCAGCATCCTATCAATCCTAAGCAAGTTTACGAAAAGATAATGACGAGAATGGTAAGAATCAAAGAAGACGCTTGAAGGAGTAAAAAATAAAGGAGAACGTATGAGTTCCTCTAATGGAGAATAGGTAGATGCTGTTTGAAGGGGGCAGAATTACAAAGGAGAATGCATGGGCGTGCCTTATTCCCCATTCTTCAATCAGTGCGCAGCGTTAAAATGCAGAAAAAAAGTCTGCCTTTTGTTGCTTTTTTAGAAAATATCAACTAAATTTGCAGTGTCGGTATAGAAGGCCGATATAGTCTTTACCTTGTCGCATAGATGCCAAATAAAAGAAAGCATCATGCCCTTGGCCTAGCTAAATAACGAATTCATATAACTAAAACCGCATTACCATGCCCGAACAATTCTCACTTTACGTAATCATCGGCATTGCCGCTGTTATTTTAGTACTCTTCTTTTTTGCATCCTATGTCAAGGCACCTCCCTCGTATGCCTACATCATCTCGGGTCTTAGCCGCGAACCACGTGTGCTTATTGGTTCCGGAGGTTTCCGCATTCCATTCTTCGAACGACTCGACCGCGTGTACCTAGGACAGATAACGGTAGACATTAAAACCGAAGAGAGTGTGCCAACAACCGACTTTATCAACGTTGATGTTGACGCGGTGGCCAAAATCAGAGTAACGCCAAACGCAGAAGGAACACGCTTGGCCGCCAAAAACTTCCTCAACATGACACCCATGATGATTGCCGAACAGCTGCAAGACTCGCTGCAAGGTAACATGCGTGAGATTATCGGTACGCTAGACCTGCGCTCGCTAAACACCGACCGCGATGGTTTTTCAGACCAGGTGATGCAGAAGGCACAACACGACATGGCCAAATTGGGTATCGAAATCATTTCGTGCAACATACAGAACGTTACCGACAAGGAAGGTCTGATACACGATTTGGGTGCCGACAATACCGCAAAGATTAAGAAAGACGCATCAATTAACCGCGCCATCGCCGAACGCGACGTGAAGATACAAGTGGCCCATGCCGACAAAGACGCCAACGACGCACGTGTGGATGCCGACACGGCCATTGCGATGAAGAACAACGACTTGGCCTTAAAGCGTGCCGAACTGAAAAGACAGGCCGACACTGCGCAGGCTGATGCCGATGCCGCATACTCCATCCAACAGCAAGAACAACAGAAAACCATCAACATTAAGACGGTTGAGGCTGAGATTGAAAAGACCAAACGCCAACAAATTCTTTCGCAAGAACAAATCGTTATCCGCCAAAACGAACTGTCTGCCGAAGTGGAAAAACGTGCAGATGCGGAGAAATATCAAGTGCAGAAGAATGCAGAGGCCGACTTGGAACAACGCAAACGTATAGCCGAGGCACAACGCTACGAGGCCGAACAGCAGGCTATGGCACAAAACGCCGCATCGGATGCCACGCGCTATAAGCTGGAACAAGAGGCACAAGGTATCAAGGCCAAAGGCGAGGCCGAGGCTTATGCCATATTGAAGAAGGGTGAGGCTGAGGCACAAGCGATGGACAAGAAGGCCGAAGCCTATAAGAAGTATAACAATGCTGCCGTTGCCCAGATGATGATTGAAGTGTTGCCGCAGATTGTAGAAAATGTGGCCAAGCCCATCAGTGCCATCAAAGACGTTAACATTTACAGCGGCGACGGCAATGGCATCAGCGCCATGAGTGGCAACGTGCCTGTGGCCATCAAGCAAGCGTTCGACGTATTGAAGTCGGCAACTGGCGTAGACATGGCCGACATCATGAAGGCTGGCTCAATTCAGGCCAAGACAACGAGGAACATTAACCTCAATGGCGAGGCACAAGAAGTGGTAGACGGCTTGAAAGATTAGCCCTTGCCACATTCTCCTTCATGGTCTTTGGCTAGTAGACGAGTTAACAAGTTGACGAATAGGCGTGTTAACAAGTTGCCGAGTAGACAAAGCTGTTTGCCTAACTCGGAGCTCATTCACCATTTAACCCAAATTGGTTGTTGATCCTGTGCAGATTTTTTTGCTTGTTGAGCGTATTGTCTGTCTTATTCTTGCAGGCGTAGCGAGCTACGTCGAGAGAATAAGACAGGCAATATGCTGACAAGCAAACGAATGATAAACAGGAAACGACGGAAACAGCCTAAAACCATTGATAAGCGGTCTAATGAACCGATTGGGGTTAAACAAAAACGTTCTTTTGTAAGAGCCTGGTAAAATTGTCCACTCACAAAAGAGCGTTTTCATAAAGCCCAATGAAACAACGCGAAAATGGAATGTCCCTTGTCCACTCCTCAACTTGTTAACTTGTCTGCTAACCCAAGAGCGTAACTGCTAAACCTAAGCTTAACTACACTGTGTTTCCTGCAAACACAGCGTCTTTCTACATTCGTTTTTCGTTTGTTTGCAACTCGTTATCAAGCGTGTGGTTAGCAACAAATTAAAGGACCTTTTTCATAGCGAATACGCATTATTCGTTGGAAAAATCGCCCCAATTCAGCTTATCAATGTCAGCTATTTCAGACAGCTTGATAAGCTTTCTACGTTTTATTTTGCTCTTAGTCACCTTATAATGCTCCTCCTTTTCATTGTCATCGACGTTGAGATTTTCTTCGTATACCCTTGTGCGTGTAGAGAAGTTGATGTCTAAGTTATAATAAGTAACGTACCTAATGCAACGATTATGGTAATAACCAATCAACTCAAAATCGTTGTTTTGGTATCTAAAAATATAGTTCCAATAGCCATAACGCCCATGGGCATAATAAATCTGCAACGTGTTTTTGCTGATTTCCAACTCCAATTCGGGTGCATCAGCTATTCCCCCATCCTCGTTTTCGGAAGAAAAACAAGTGTCGTTCCTTAATATCTGCTCATAACCATTCTTACGTTTAAAGAGAATGATAAGTCCGCGGCGATTGCGATCGAGCCGTCCGCGACATTCGTCATCTACCCATTTACTCTTTTCAGTTCCCTTTATCATCAGCACCACGTCGGGCTTACCGTCTTTATTAAGGTCGCCCTTGTATTGTTGAAAAAGCGAATATCCTTTGGGAACAAACGCCTTAGGATCTGTTTTCAACTCCATTTTGGGTGCTGTGGCAAGCCTCACGCTGTTTTGCACGAGGCCTTGTTTGGACGTTGTGACCTTTAAACTTTCTTTTCTCGTTCCTCGAAAAGTGTGTTTTCTCGCCATGCCAATGTTCGAGCAAACTCGACATTGTTCATTTGGCTTACGAAAACTTTCGCTTTTCGCTTGCTTGCAGCCCATTGTAAAGACCACAACTAGCAATAAATGATATTTCCTTAACATAACAATAGAGTGTCAATCATCCTTTGGTAAATCCAAATCAAGTTCGTCGAAGTCGGTTATCTCCGATAATTTGATGAGGTTTTTCCGTTTAAATTTGATTGTTTTCACCTTAAATTCCTCTTCCGCCTCATCTTCATCTGCGTTAATATTCTCTTTATATACACAGGTGCGTGTAGAGAAATTAACATCCGTGATATAAAGAACAACTGGACCGCGATCGTAACTACCAAAATAACCAATGAGTTCGAAATCGTTATTTTGGTATCTAAAAATGTATTTCCAATAGCCATAACGCCCATGGGCATAATGCAATACCAGGGTGTTATTCTTGATATAGAAGTCTAATTCGGGTGCGTAATATACACCTCCATCCTCGTTTTCGGAAGAAAAACACTCGTCGTTCTCGGCTATCAGCTCGTATCCGCCATCGCGTTTAAAAAGGATGATAAGTCCCCGACGATTGCGATCAAGCCGTCCGCGGTATTCATCATCCACCCACTTGCTTTTATCGGTTCCCTTTATCATCAGCACAACGTCGGGCTTGCCGTCCTTATTAAGATCGCCTTCGCATCCTGAAAACAAGACATACCCATCGGGAATGAATTCCTCGGGATCTGCTTTCAGCTCCATTTGAGCCACAGCCACGGGTTTCACACTTGCTTGCACGGTGTCTTTTGTCGGCACCGTGTCTTTCCCACTTTCGTTTTTCGCTTGCTTGCAGCCCGTTATCAGGGCAAGAGCAAACAACAAATAAAAAATCCTTAACATCATATACACCTGCTATTCATCGTCTGGCAAACCTAAATCAAGTTCGTCGAAGTCGGTTATCTCCGATAATTTGATGAGGTTTTTCCGTTTAAATTTGATTGTTTTCACCTTAAATTCCTCTTCCGCCTCATCGTCATCTGCGTTAATATTCTCTTTATATACACAAGTACGCGTAGAATAGTTGACTTCGAGAATCCTAAGAGTAACAGGCCCTCTACTAGAATAACCATCATAACCTATCAGTTCGAAGTCGTTATTTTGGTATCTAAAGATATAGCTCCAATACCCATATCGTCCATGTAGGTAGCTTATTATCAGTCTGTTTTTGTTTATCTCCAAACGTAATTCGGGTGCGTAATAAACGCCTCCATCCTCGTTTTCGGAAGAAAAACACTCGT
>NZ_KV815069.1:53793-54234 GCF_001814145.1 Prevotella sp. HMSC073D09
ATCCGCCATCGCGTTTAAAAAGGATGATAAGTCCACGGCGATTACGATCGAGCCGACCACGGTATTCATGGTCCACCCATTTACTTTTATCGGTTCCCTTTATCATCAGCACAACGTCGGGCTTGCCGTCTTTATTAAGGTCGCCTTCGTATCGAGAAAACAAATCATACCCTTCGGGAATAAATGCCAAAGGGTTGGTTTTCAAGTCTGTTTGAGCCACAGCCGTGGGTTTCACACTTGCTTGCACGGTGTCTTTTGTTGGCACTGTGTCTTTCCCACTTTCGTTTTTCGCTTGCTTGCAGCCCATTATCAAGACCACAACAAATAACAGGTAGAACGTTCGTTGCATAACTGAGGTTAGGTAATTGGTTGTTTTAAACGCGGTGGTAAGGGTAAAAGGCCACTTGTAATTAGGGATATTCAGTAAATATCTAACTAATT
>NZ_KV815070.1:0-464 GCF_001814145.1 Prevotella sp. HMSC073D09
TACAGATTGGTCAATACCGCTGAATAGTTACGTCGACAAATTCTAGGTTTAAATATCGTTAAAGGGAAAATGTTAGCCCCCTTAATTTGTTGCCGTTTTGGATTTGTTTTACTAACTTTGACTTTCGGAGACAACTTAATTGCAAGTCTCCTGCTTTAATTTTCACCACGACTAGAAACCTCAAAAACAACGCCTATGAACCTGTGGACACCCAACAACGACATCGCCGTGAGCATCGGCGGCAAGCCCCTTTTCTCGTTCAAGTCGCTCAGGCTGCACCAACCCATCAACGACCATCACCGCTTTGGGCTTACTTTGGACTTCGAGGTGGCTGCCAAGGCCCTGGAAGACACTACGGAATGGCTGGGCAAGCGCATACAAATCAAGAGAAGGGAGGTGAAATCGTTCCTGTTCGTCGGGGTCGTCACGCAGGTGAACGCCTGCCGGGAGAACCTGGACGGCGG
>NZ_KV815071.1:0-6462 GCF_001814145.1 Prevotella sp. HMSC073D09
GTTAGCCTGTCAACTCATTAACTTGTCAACCTTACTTGTTCTTTAATTTAATTTGAAAGACACAGGTACGTTATACCTTACGCGTACAGGTTGGCCGTCTTGCTTACCCGGAGTCCATTTAGGCATGGCCTTTACCACCCTTACCGCCTCGGCATCGAGCGAAGGTGTTACCGACCTGGCTACCTTTACGTCGGATATAGCCCCATCCTTCTCTACTGTAAAGCTAACCACAACGCGGCCTTGCTCTTGGGCTTTTATGGCAAGAGCTGGGTATTTCACATTCTCCGAAAGGTATTTCATCAGTGCAGCATCCCCACCAGGGAAGATAGGCATCTGCTCACACACCTCATACACCTTGTCGGTTGCACTTGTTTTCTTCGTGACTTTGGTGGTCTTCACCACCTTTTTCTGCACATTCGCCCTCATTGCGGTACTATTCATCGCCAGTAAAGCGACGGCCAACGGCACGAAAAGCAAGTACTTAAAGCGTGCCAACGGATTGGATGTTTGCTTATTCATCATTTTAATTCTTTTCTTTAAGGGTAATACATTGAAATTATTAGTTATTGTAGCTACATTCGTTCGATAGGCCACTGCCAACAAATGGTATTGGTAGGCCTTTTTGTCCGTTCCGCCGTTGATAACCGAGCGGTCGGCCAGATATTCAAGATTGTTGCGCACTTGCAGGCGCATAAGCCACGCCACGGGGTTGAACCAAAAAGTGGCGACAAAGAGTTGCGACAGCAATGCGTCTGCCGAATGCCACTGCGCCACGTGCGTTTGTTCGTGTGTCAGTATCTGCTGAACCTGCGACGGCGTCTTGTCGTCGGGGTTGACAAATATCCAGCGGAAGAAAGAAAAGGGGCTGTAATCGCCCGTCAACAAACAAACCGCTGTGCCGTGCAACGTTGCGCGTTCGCTGCGCTGTGCCAACCTGCACACCACAACTACCTGCCAAAACACGCGCAAAAGCAAAGCCAAGGCCACGCCAGTGTATAGCCAAACGGCTAGCTGCTGCCAATCAAAGTTGTCGTGTGTGGGTTGCACCGTCACTTCGGGCAGGTTGTAGGCCATGCGCGGTAAGATATTGGCCAGCGGTGCCGTTTCGTTAACCAGCACAGAGAGGTCTATCGTGGGCAGCAACAGCGACAGCACGTAGATTGTGAGCAACGCCACGCGCCGCCATTTAAAGAAAGTGTCGCCTGCGCTAATGAGTTGGTAGAACCCGAAAAGCACCACCAACACAACGTTTGCTTTTATCAGATACGTCAACATGGGTATAATTTGCTAGGGTAATTTAGGTAATGATAATGTAATGGACTTGCCCAAAACCCTTAGGTAAAAGGGCGATGCCCACTTAAATAGGCGCATAGAAAGCGAGATGGCACGCGATATAATACCATGTTCACACCTTTGCCACATCGCCGTTTTCTATCTCGTCGATAATGTCTTTCAGCTCGTCGGGCGATATTTTTTCTTCTTGTGCAAAGAACGAAACCATGTCGCGGAACGAATTTTTGAAGTAATCGCGCACAAATCCCGACACGAAGTTCCGCTTATAGTCTTTTTCCTTAACAACAGGCACGTACTCAAAGCCGTTGCCCTTACGTTGTGCCGCCACATACCCCTTGCGTTTGAGGTTGCCAACAACCGATGCCACCGTGGTATAAGGCGGTGCAGGCGATGGCAACCGTTCGACAATGGCCTTGATGTTGCACCTGCCCAATTGCCAAACACAACGCATCACCTCTTCTTCTTGAATTGAAAGCTTCTCTATCTTCATCGTTATGTAACGTTTAACTCATACTGCAAATCTACGAACTTTTCGTAAGCAAAGCAAGGAATTAAGTTTTAAATAAAGTTAAATGATTGATTTTTGGTATATATAACAATGAATTACGAATGCTTCGTAATTAAAATGAAACTATAAAAGTAAGGCAATGTAACCTAAAACATCCTACAAATAAGAAAAGAAAAGCGTAAAAATTCAAACCCAGTGGGCAAGTGCCAGAACTTCGTTTCGGTTCTTAACGTGCGGCCACTAGTCGCCGATGGCACGTGTCCAACGCTTTGGTAGGGTGGAGTTTGGCCACAAACCCGATGCCGCATCAACAAGTCGACTGCCGACAAACCTATTGCCCTAGGTGGAGTTTGGCCACAAAACCCGATGCCGCATCAACAGAGCCACATCAGCCAACGTGTGCAAAGGCTGCTGATTGTTGTGCCAATTTAGCGTGCAAGGCTTGTGCGTTAAGGGCATTTTTACTACCTTTGCGTGCGAAAAAGAAAGACGTGCCACACGCACGTCTCACCTAAACCACCAGCAGAGGATGAAAAGAGTACTTCATTTGTTGTTCATTTCGCTGTTCGCCCTCACCTTCACGTCGTGCGAGAACAAGGAAAAACAAGCCGATAAGCTAACCGAGGAGTTTATGCGAAAGAACCTTAACGACCCACGCTCGTACCAATTGGTGGAGCGGGGCAGGGTAGACTCGCTCTTTTCTGAATTTAGAGCCACCAACGAGGCACAGTATATGCTCGACAAGGTGAAACAAATTACCGACTCGGCAGCGCGCTATTCGGAGTCGGTGAAAACCGTTCCGCAGGCACAAAAGATGCTTGCCGACGGCCAGCGCATACTCGAAGAATACAAGAAAAAGCAGAAAAAGTTTAAAAGTCAGTTTCTTGGCTACGCTTTCAAAGTGAGTTTCAGGGCCAAGAACGAACACGGCGCTCTGGTCCGTTCGTATGTGGTGTTTAGGTTAAACCCAGAAATGGACAGGCTAAGCATCGAAGACGCCGACATGAACATCTTCTCTCTCTTTGCATCGGATGCCATTAACGACAACATGAACAAATATTAAAGGAGTTGACGAGTTAACAAGTTAACGAGTTGACAAGAGAATAAGTTAACGAGTTGGCGAGAGAACAAGGGAGTGAGTTTACCTGTTAACGAGTTGACGAGAGGACAAGTTAACAGGTTGATGAGTTAGCAAGTTAATGAGTTGGCGAGGGGACAAGAGGGTGAGATTGCCGGTTAACAAGTTGACCTGTGGACGAGTTTAGCAGTTAACCAATTTATCAATTAACAAGTTTATCAGTTGATGAGTTCATGACTTAACGAGTTGAGTAGCCCGCTCATTAACTTATCAGCTAATCCGCTTGTTAACTACTCCAATCGTTAAACGGTAAACTTATCAGCTGATTCATTCGTTAACTGGTAAGCTGATACACTAAGATCTGTCCAAATTTCAGTACGTATTTTAACACTATGAGTGCCCTTTTTGTCTACCAATCGCCACCTTGCCGCAAAAAATCGATTCTCGCGAAGGTTGTTTTGCAAAAAGGGATTTGTGGTAAGTGCATACAAAATGAATGCACATTGCATAAAACCGCAGCTTGCAGCAGACTTCGGGCTGTTTTCTGCGAAATTCATTGCGTTTTGGTGCAAAATGCGGTGCATTTTGGTGCAAAACACAGTGCGTTTTGGTGCAAAACGCAGCGCATTTTGGTGCAAAACGCAAGGTGTTTTGGTGCTAAATGCAAGGCAAAATGCTGCTAAATGCCTAACGATACGCATAAAAATACGCTGCAATGGTACGAAAAAAGCCTCTTCGAACTATCAAAAATAGGGCTGAAAAGGGTAAAATGACCGTTAAAAAGTGGTATTTTAGGTGCTGAAAGGGGGTAATTGGGCGTAAAAAATAATGGGTTGGCAACCAAACTAGAAAGGCAAAATGGTGCAAAATGCAGGTTTTGTGCTTAAAAATAGACAGAGTAAGAGACGTGAAGAGCTGAAAATACTGCCAATTTACCCACTTTACACCCTGTATTCTCGCTAGAATGGGATGAAAATTAGAGTGATTTTGTAAAATAAAAATAATGAATTTAAGTTTTTAAGTTGGTAAGTTGACGAGTTGATAAGTTGACGAGTTGGTGAGTTGTCGAGTTAGTAAGCTGATGAGTTGACGTATTCGGGAGTTGTTGGGTTTTCGTGAGTTTATAAGGCCAGAGGGGTAATTTGTCCTGCCCTTCGCATAATGAGAAGAGCGTTTATCTTGTGCTGCCATCACGAAGATAACAAACCCCTCTTAGTTTATAGGTCTGTTAAAAGTCAAGACTACTTCAATAAAAATGCCGTATTTGTTTTGTAATGTCGATAAAAAGTGCTATATTTGGAGCACTATTTACCTTGTAACAATTTACAGAGTTGAGAATGTTGAAAAGAGGTTGCCCGTGCCTTGCCTGCACCTTGCTTAGTTGCATGCAGGTGTTAGCACAAGGTGCTTGTCCTTAAACAACCATTTTATCCTTGTAAGATTGATGGTTCATGTACATATAATTGTAAAAAAGTACATCATCAAGTTTGCTTTCGTAAAAACGATTTATAAAAGTCACCTAAAAAAGTACTGATATGAAAAAGAGTATATGCTTATTACAAGTGTTCGTCCTTTCTTTGTTGTTCATTGGTTGCACCAATGGGGATAATCAAGTTTTACCTCCTGCTGATCAAGGGCCAAAGGCAGAACTGTTTGCAGTGGGAACAACTCGCATAACGAAATCTTCTCATTTAACCCCGTACCTCTTTACGCTTGACAACATCAAGTCTTTCAACGTGCAGACCCGAGAGATTGTTTTCCAAGACTTTGAGCCTACAAACAAGCTCTTCCCCATTTATCGCAATATAGAAGTACATTCGTATGACAAGGTTTTACTCCGTATTACAACGTTTGTGTCTTCTTTTGACAGTCAAATCTTCACAGACTTATCATTAGTTTCCGAAACTGAGTCGGGGAAGTTTTATCTGAGCGACTGCTATCCACGCCATATTGAGAACGACAGTGAATATGCAAAAGCGAATGAAGCCATTAAGGAAGCGAAAGACAAACGGGCTGCAGAATGGAGTGCGTTTCTCTCCATACTCAAAAAGCATGGGAAGTTAATAGAATAGACGTCCATCGCATTAAATCCGTAACACAAAGTTTCTTTTTTTTGATTTCATGTTTCGAATTTAAAGTATTACGCCAATTTGGGATAAGAATCAATCATTACGCCAACTACCGCGAACTGATTGATGCTTATCCCGAAACGGCTTATGGTCAATAAGAACTTGAATTTGGAACGCACTTACACAACATTGATGCGCTATTAAGGTCACGTAGGAGGCGCAGAACACATGGATGTTAGCCCCATCATTGCTTTAAGGATAAGGCTTTGCGTTTAGGAAACATTGGGGAGGAGAGGAGCATGTATCCTTTGGAAATAAGAAAATAAAGGTGTTCTTTCGCCGTGTACGCTTTCGCCGCATGCCCTAAGTACCGTGTCTTCTCCGCCTGCTTGTATGCAGAAAAACTCTCCGTCCTCTGCACCTCTGTGTACGAATTAAGCCCCAAACGCAGGCCTGGATGTAATCTCTAAAACCATTTCTCCTTGTCCATTTTTTCATCCCCTCCTCTTTCTCTGCCGTTAATAATACCAAAAACGGGCACGCATTTTAAGGTTAATGTAAAGTATATTCGTAACTTTGTACACACAAAGTGCCGCAAAGACACAGGATAATCAATCAACATTTAAGGAGAGATATGAAAAAGAAGAACATCGTTCAGCTTGTGCTATTGGCCAGTGTGGTCGTTGTTTCGAGCTGTGCTAGCAAGAAAGACTTGGACAATTGCCAAAGAGAAAACAGGGAATTGAACGAAAGCTATCGTTCAACTCGCGAACAACTTGCCGCCAGTCAGGCCAGGGTTACATCGCTGGAAGAACAGCTGGCACAGCAAAAACGCGACTACGCCGCACTGCAAGGCTCGCTAGACAAGAGCCTCAACAACAGTTCGGCCAACAACGTAAACATCTCTAAGCTGGTAGACCAGATTAACGAGAGCAACCAATACATACGCCACTTGGTTGAGGTGAAGAGCAAAAGCGACTCGCTTAACATGGTGCTCACCAACAACCTTACGCGTTCGCTCAGCCGTGAAGAGTTGAAAGAGGTAGACGTACGCGTGCTTAAAGGCGTGGTTTACATCTCATTGGCCGACAATATGCTGTATAAGAGCGGCAGCTACGAAATTAACGACCGCGCTGCCGAAACGCTTAGCAAGATAGCCAAGATAATTATGGACTATCAAGATTATGACGTGCTGGTGGAAGGAAACACCGACAACGTGCCCATAAACCGCGAAAACATCCGCAACAACTGGGACCTTAGCTGCTTGCGCGCATCGAGCGTGGTGCAATATCTGCAAACGCGCTATGGCGTTAACCCCAAACGCCTTACCGCCGGCGGACGTGGCGAGTTTAACCCCGTTGCCACCAACGGAACCGAAGTGGGCAAACAACGTAACCGCCGCACGCAAATCATCATCACGCCGAAATTGGACCAGTTTATGGATCTTATCGACAAAGCACCCGAAGAAGGAAAATAAAACTTCTTTTTTCGTTCCTCGAAAAGTGCGTTTTCTC
>NZ_KV815071.1:6562-18542 GCF_001814145.1 Prevotella sp. HMSC073D09
GACATTGTTCATTTGGCTTAACGAAAACGTTCTTCTATGCAACAAACCCACACCTGCCCCAACGCCCACACAACGGCCTTGGGGCAGGTTTTACATTCAGGCATGTTCTAAATGCTCCCCGCAAAGGTTCAATTGTTGTTCCTTGTATTGCTCTACGCAGTCGTTTCGATTTTATCTGGCATCTTTTGCTTTCTCTTTCAGAAAGCATAGTTCACTTTTCTCCTTCAAGTCAGTAAGCAAAACCTGCTCAGCTAAAAGCTAAAAATACAGCAAAGGTAATTTTTAGAACCTGCCTTAACATTCGGCCAACATTCATCAGGATATACATTTACACTTAGGGGCTAAAAAAAAATAAGCGTTTGGACTTAGGCACAGGGCCTGCGCACTTGAAACAAGGTGCCAAAGGCACGCCGCAACACAATTACCCCCACAACTTCTCTTCCGATGTCAACCACAGTTAAAGGTTTTCTCAATGCCAGCATTTCAGGCATCACATTCGGGCTAATCCCCCTTTTCGCCATCCCCGTGCTTGCCACGGGCATGCACTCCACTTCGGTTTTGATATACCGTTACGCCTTCGGTTGCCTGGCCATGCTGGGCATGCTGATGTTTCACCGCACGCGCATGAGGCTTGCCTTTGGCGATTTTCTGCGCATTTTGTTGCTCTCTTCGATGTATGCCGTGTCGTCTATCGCGCTTATCGAAGGTTACAACTACATGGCTAGCGGCATCGCCACCACCTTGCTCTTCTCTTACCCCGTGTGGACATTGCTCCTTTCGGTGCTGTTCCTGCACGAACGGCTGTCGTTTACCACAGCCGTTGCCATCGGCATAGCCGTTGCAGGCGTGTTTTTTCTTTCAGGAATACTCGACGGTAACGGCAGCATGGAGGGGCTAACAGGCCTTTTCCTACTTCTGCTTTCAGGCTTTCTCTATGCCGTTTACATGGTTATCTTTCCCCGAATGCGCATCAGGCAAATGCCCTCGTTGAAACTAACGTTCTACATTTTCTTCTTTGCGATGCTCATTCTCACCTTCTACGCCACCTTTACACGCGGTCGCATCGACCCGATAGACACGCGCAGCCAGCTCGTCAACCTCTTTTTGTTGGGCCTTGTGCCCACAGCCGTGAGCAACGTTACGCTTATCATGGCCTTAAAACAGATAAGCAGCACTATGGCAGCCGTGCTTGGCGCCTTCGAACCCATGACGGCCATGTGCGTGGGCATACTCCTTTTCGGCGAACCACTCACCCTGCCCATCGTCATTGGCTTTATACTCATCATCACTTCGGTGTTTATTCTTGTGCTAAGCAAACGCAAAACGGGGTAATTCGGCGCGAAACGGCTTTACGCCCCCTTGTCGCAGCATGCACGCCAGCAAGCCACAAAACAGTGAAACGCTAGGCCATAAACATACAAAAGTGGGCATTAATACTAAATAACTGAAAAAACAACGCCGCCCACACCTTATATATAAGGCAAAAACGCTAACTTTGCAAGAGGAATGCGCAGGGCAAGCACAAGGCTTAGGTAAACAACAGCAAGCCAAAGGCATGGCGAACGGCTTTTTGCATCAGCCCCACGCTGCACACCAACAAAAGCGAATAAAAACGCAGGCTAACAGGCAGAAAAGTAAGTGTATTCACATAACCATCCCAAAAATAAAGGAAACAACGATGATTCTCTTTTTCAAGACGCAGAAAGAAACGGTGATTGCCACAGAGGTGAACCACCAACTGAACGACGACGAAATGGCTAAGCTAGCCTGGCTTTATGGCGACGCAACGCTGATGGACACCCAAGAACTGGAAGGTTTTTACGTGGGGCCGCGCCGCGAAATGGTGACACCTTGGAGCACAAATGCCGTTGAGATTACCCAAAACATGAATCTTAACGGCATTTCGCGTATTGAGGAATTCTTCCCCGTGGCCAGCCGAAACGCCGACCACGACCCCATGCTGCAACGCATGTACGAGGGCATTGGCCAAGAAGTGTTTTGCGTTGACAGGCAACCAGAACCCGTAAGGCACGTGGACAATCTGGAAGAATACAACGAAAAGGAGGGGTTGGCACTCTCTAAGGACGAGATGGCTTACCTGCACGACATCGAAAAGCAATTGGGCCGACCGCTAACCGACTCTGAAATATTCGGGTTTGCCCAAATCAACTCAGAGCATTGCCGCCACAAGATATTCGGCGGAACGTTTGTTATCGACGGCGAAGAGAAAGAATCGTCGCTCTTTGCCATGATTAAGCGCACCACGGCCGAAAACCCAGGCAACATTCTCTCGGCTTATAAAGACAATGTCGCCTTTGCACAAGGTCCGGTGGTGGAGCAATTCGCACCCAAAGACCAATCGAAAGCCGACTTTTTTGAGGTGAAAGACATCGAGAGCGTTATCTCGTTGAAAGCCGAAACACACAATTTCCCCACCACCGTAGAACCCTTTAATGGGGCTGCAACAGGCACAGGAGGCGAAATTCGCGACCGTATGGGCGGCGGCGTAGGCTCGTGGCCCATCGCTGGAACAGCCGTTTACATGACGGCTTACCCCCGTTTTGATGGCGGCCGCGATTGGGAAAAGCTACTTCCAGTACGCCAATGGCTCTACCAATCGCCCGAACAGATACTCATCAAAGCATCTAACGGTGCGTCCGACTTTGGCAATAAGTTTGGTCAACCCCTTATCACGGGTTCTGTTCTTACCTTCGAGCATCAGGAGAAGGCCGAAACAGACAACTCTGCCAACGAACCTTTCTACGCTTACGATAAGGTCATCATGTTGGCAGGCGGTGTGGGTTACGGCACAAAGCGCGATTGTCTGAAAGGCGAACCACAAAAAGGCAACAAGGTGGTGGTGGTTGGCGGCGACAACTACCGCATCGGATTGGGCGGCGGTTCGGTTTCGTCGGTAGACACGGGCCGATATTCTAACGGCATCGAGCTTAACGCCATACAACGCGCTAACCCCGAAATGCAAAAGCGCGCCTATAATCTTGTGCGCGCATTGGTAGAAAGCGAAGATAACCCTGTTGTATCAATACACGACCACGGTTCGGCAGGACACTTGAATTGCCTTAGCGAACTTGTGGAAGAATGTGGCGGAGAAATTAACATGGACCAACTGCCCATTGGCGACAAGACACTCTCGGCGAAAGAGATTATCGCCAATGAGAGTCAAGAACGTATGGGCCTGCTTATCGACGAACAACATATCGAACGCGTAAGGGAGATTGCCCAACGCGAACGGGCACCGCTTTATGTGGTGGGCGAGACTACGGGCGATGCCCACTTCGCCTTCAAACAAGCCGACGGCACTAAGCCTTTCGACCTTGACGTGGCGCAGATGTTTGGCCATTCGCCCAAGACGGTGATGGTAGACAACACCGTTGAACGCCACTATCAAAACGTTGAATATGAACCAATAGGCTGCGAGACCGATAAAAACAAGTTGGGCGAAGAGGCACTTACGGCGCACATTGAGCGCGTTTTGCAACTCGAAGCCGTGGCCTGTAAAGATTGGCTCACCAACAAAGCAGACCGTTCGGTAACGGGTAAGGTGGCTCGCCAACAGACACAAGGCGAAATTCAACTGCCATTGAGCGACTGTGGCGTGGTGGCACTCGACTATCGCGGACGCTCTGGCATAGCTACCGCCATCGGACATGCACCGCAAGCGGCCTTAGCATCGGCCGAGAAAGGCTCGGTTTTGGCCGTTAGCGAGTCGTTAACCAACCTTGTATGGGCTCCATTAGCGCACGGATTGGGCGGCGTAAGCCTTTCGGCCAACTGGATGTGGCCTTGTAGGTCGCAGGCAGGAGAAGATGCGCGCCTTTATAAAGCTGTTGAGGCACTGAGCGACTTCTGCTGTACGCTGGGCATTAACGTACCAACAGGCAAGGATTCGCTTTCAATGACCCAACAATATCCCAATGGCCAAAAGGTTATCGCGCCCGGAACGGTTATCGTTAGCAGCGGTGCCGAGGTGTCGGATGTGCGTAAGGTGGTTTCGCCGGTACTTGTTAACGACAAGAACTCATCGCTCTACTACATCGACTTCTCGTTTGATGAACAGCGTTTGGGCGGAAGTGCTTTTGCACAAAGCCTTGGTTTCGTTGGCGACGACGTGCCAACGGTTGCCAATCCCGAATATTTCGCCGACTGTTTCAATGCCATTCAAGAACTGGTTAGGCGCGGATGGATATTGGCTGGCCACGACATTTCGGCTGGTGGACTGATAACCACGTTGCTAGAAATGGCTTTTGCCAACCGAAAGGGCGGCATGCACCTTAACTTACACGACCTGGCGGGCGACGATGTGGTGAAAAACCTCTTTGCAGAGAACCCCGGCGTGGTGATACAGGTAAGCGACGACCATCGAAACGACCTGCGCACATATCTCGAAGACGAGGGTATTGGCTACACCAAGATTGGCTATTCGGTGCCAAACAGTCGCACGTTGGTGGTGAAGAAGGGAGGAAACGAGTTTGTTTTCGACATCGACTCGTTGCGCGAAACATGGTATCGCACCTCTTATCGCCTAGACACGATGCAGAGCCACAACGGCATGGCCAAGAAAAGGTGGCTTAATTATAAGAAACAACCCATTGAACTGAAATTCAACGACGACTTTACAGGCAAGCTAAGTGGCTATGGCATCAGTGCCGACCGCCGCGAGCCGTCGGGTGTTAAGGCTGCCATCATCCGCGAAAAGGGTACTAACGGTGAGCGCGAAATGGCTTATGCCCTCTATCTGGCGGGGTTTGACGTGAAGGATGTGGCCATGACCGACCTTATTTCGGGGCGCGAAACGCTGGAAGAGGTGAACATGATTGTGTTCTGCGGCGGGTTCTCAAACTCTGATGTGCTTGGTTCGGCCAAGGGTTGGGCAGGCGCATTCCTCTATAACCCCAAGGCTAAAGAGGCACTCGACAAGTTCTACGCACGTCCCGACACGCTTTCGCTGGGTATCTGCAACGGCTGTCAGCTTATGGTTGAGCTAAACCTCATCAATCCCGAACACGGCCACCGCTCGCACCTTACCCACAACACGTCGCGTAAGTTCGAAAGTTCGTTCGTGGGACTAACCATTCCGCAGAACAACAGCGTTATGCTGCACTCGCTCAGTGGTAGTAAACTAGGTATATGGGTTGCTCACGGTGAGGGTAGGTTCTATATGCCCGAATCAGAAGACAAATACAACATCGTTGCCAAATACAACTATGCCGAGTATCCAGGCAACCCCAACGGGTCGGACTATAATGTGGCAGGCATCTGCTCGGCAGACGGCAGGCACTTGGCCATGATGCCCCATTTGGAACGCTCCATCTTCCCTTGGCAGAACGCCTACTATCCGCGCAAACGTCAATCAGACGAGGTTACGCCCTGGATTGAGGCCTTCGTGAACGCAAGGGAATGGGTGGAAAGTAAGTTGAAAGTATAAGAGGAGTTAAGCTAATAGCTAAGGAGTTAAGGAGTTAAGCCAACAGCTCAGGAGTTAAGGGGTTAAGCCAACAGTTAAGGAGTTAAGCCAATAGCTCAGGAGATAAGGGGTTAAGCCAATAGCCCAGCAGATAAAGAGTTAGGCTCTATAGATCAAGAGTTAAGGTGTTAAGCCAATAGCTCAGTAGATAAGGAGTTAAACCACATGTATAGGCGGCGTTAGCCATTTTTTCACCCTTTCACCCTTTCACCTTTTCACCTTTTCACCTTTAACAAGGCATATCACCCCCTCTCCTTTTGGAGAGGAGCTGGGGGTGAGGCTTTAATTCATCAACAACATGTCGATATATTGGAACAGTTTTCGCACATTCTTTAAGATAGGGATGTTCACTTTGGGTGGCGGTTACGCCATGATACCTATTATCGAGGCCGAAGTGGTGGACAAGAACAAATGGATTGAGAAAGAAGAGTTTCTCGATCTCATTGCCATAGCGCAGAGTTGTCCAGGTGTTTTCGCCGTCAACGTCAGCATCTTCATCGGCTACAAGATGCGTAAACTACGCGGTGCCCTATGCACTTGCATCGGCACAGCCCTGCCTTCATTTCTCATTATCCTGCTAATCGCGATGTTTTTTCATCAGTTTCAAGACAACAGCGTGGTGGCAGCGGCGTTTCGTGGCATACGTCCAGCTGTGGTGGCACTCATTGCAGCTCCTACATTCAACTTGGCCAAGAGTGCCCACATCACGTTAAGCACCCTTTGGATACCCGTTGTTTGCGCCTTGCTTATATGGGCTATGGGCGTCAACCCCATCTACATCATCATCGGTGCAGCCCTTTGCGGTTTCCTCTATGGTCAGTTTATCAAGCCCACAGAGGGTTCGCACAACGAGAATTAGAACAGTTGCGATGCAAAAACAGCGTCATTTGCGCCGCAAGCACCTACCCATACAGGTATTCAGCCAACAACAAACAAAACCATCACATGATTTTCATCGAGCTTTTCTATACGTTTTTCCTCATCGGACTATTTGGTTTCGGTGGCGGTTACGGCATGTTGTCGCTCATACAAACCGAGACGGTTATTCATCATCAATGGCTTTCGTCGGCCGAATTTACCAATGTCGTCGCCATTTCGCAGATGACCCCAGGCCCCATCGGTATCAATGCGGCCACTTATTGCGGTTATACGGCCACTCACAACGCAGGGTTTAACACGTGGATGGCTATGGTGGGCAGTGCCACAGCCACTTTTGCGTTGGTGTTGCCGTCGCTTATCTTAATGATACTTATCAGTAAGATGTTTATGAAATACATGAACACGCCCGTTGTTCAGAACATGTTCGCCGGCCTTCGCCCTGCCGTTGTTGGGATGCTTGCTGCTGCCGCTCTGCTCTTAATGACAGAAGAGAACTTCAGTTCGCCCGCCATCAACCCCTGGCAGTTTGGCATTAGCCTCTTCCTTTTCGCCGCTACATTCGCAGGAACGAAGTTCTTAAAGATTAATCCCATACGCATGATTGGCTATGCTGCCGTTGCAGGGATGCTGTTGCTGTATTAGGAGGGCGAAAAAGGTTGGAGGAGTGGAGTGGTTAACAAGTTGACCAATTGACCAGTTACCTAAGATGGGCGCGCCTTCCAACTCGTCAGCTCGTAAATATGTTGTCTCACCAACCCGTTATCTCGTAAACTCATCAACTCATCAACTCGTAAGCTTGTCTACTCATAAACTTGTTAACTTGTCAACCTGTCAACTCGTCAACTTGTTTACTCATCCACTTATTCTGCCTCCTTTTCTTTCTCCTCGCTTACTTCTTCCTTATTTTCTTCTTCCTCGGTTTCTTCCTCATTGTCCACATTCTCGTCTTCTTCCTCCTCATTGTCGTCTGCCTTGCTCTCAACACAAGGTTTCTCGCGAACATACTTAATGGATTTTACGGCCAAGATAATGCCAACAATGGCCATTAAGGGCATGATGGTAAGTTGCACAGGATTGAATTGGTCGAGCCATTCGAGCATGTGAAGTAGGCAGAACAAAGCGAAAAGGCAAGCCAAGATGGAGTGTATCACACGCCAAGCCTTGTGTTTTCCCCATAAAGCTAGAAAGATTGCGAGTACGGGTAGCGTGTAACAAATTCCCATCATAAGGGCAATAAGTTCGCGCAAATGGGTGGAAGTAGGCATTGCCACGATGCTCTCGCCCCAAAATGCAGGCATTACATCGGCCAAAGTATGGGCAAGAAATCCTAAAACGAGAACCACCCACAATACTGATAATTCAATTTGTCTCTTCATAATTACATGTTGTTAGTTAGAAATGGTATTTTTAGTTGACAAGGGGCGTTGGCTAGTTGACAAGTTGACAAGTTGACGGGTTGACCAGTTAACCAGTTGACCAGTTGACGAGTTAACAAGTAGACAGGTTAACCAGTTAACGAGTTGACTAGTTCACAAGTTAGCGAGTTAGCAAGGGGCGTTTCTCACTCAACAAGATAAGCAAATTGCCCACCTTCGCTTGCCGGAATAAACCGAAACACTAGTTTTGTCGGGCCAAAGTTACAAACTTTCTGTTGTCTTTACAACACCTATGGGCGATATTATTAGAGAAATTGACAAGTTTATTGGTTAATAAACGAATAGACTAAGAGGCATTTTAGTGAAGAAGTGAGCGGCTAAACAAGCGAGCGAGTTAGCAAATGTAGGAGGGTTAGAGCAAGACAAGTTCCATTTTGAATAAAACAAAGAACAAATCAACGGTTCTTGTGCTAAGCTACCACTTAGTGGCTGGCTTGTTGCAAATAACGATTTGAATAACGTTTATTCTAATATGGATTGCAAGAGTGATATTGTATGCAATCTTGTTATTTAGGTATAAAAACGAGGATTATGGGTGTTTGTAAGTTTAGAAGTGCCTATTGAATATTGTCAGCCTTTTTAAAAGAAAAACATCCGCAACGCCCGATGTTGAGCATTGCGGATGGGAGGTGCATAACCCTTGTGTGGGGATGCGTTGCTTATGTAAGGAAAAACGGTCTAATTTGTTATCACAGGTAAAGTTCGGAAGGGCGGGTTACATGTATTCCTCTTCGTCCCACCCCCAACCAAAGCCTGGTTTGGCGCCAATTTCGTCCGGGTCGCCTGGCACAATGGGGCCTGGGTCGCTATCGCCATCGCCGTCGTTGTCGAAACGCGATGCACCCGGTGCACGTAGTAGTTCGTCGAGATCAAAATATACTGCGATGCAGTTTGGCTTTGTGTAAACTTGCTTTTTCATACTCCCTAAGTTTATTTTACGATTATCTTCTTATGGTTTACAATATAGATGCCCTTTGGCAATCCTTCGATAGAGGTGGCATTTGGCCGCACCAGCTTTCCGTCTACGGAGTAGATGTTGCTTGGGACGGCAAACAAGTCGCCGTTTGGCTGCACCAAGATGTTGGTTATGTCTGTTGTGCTGTCGAACGTGCTGCCAATCTCTTCGCCATCAACAAAGAAGTTGAGTGCCTTAGATTGGGTGTTTGAACCTGTGGCAATCCAACCGCGGAATCCCTTTACCGACATTGGGTTTTGTGTGAAATGCCATAGCCACTTGTTGTTAGACTTAGCACTCTTTCCAAGAACATACGAGTGGGCAGGAACGACTTTCGCTGTTTGGTTGTAGAGCGATGCGCAGAATTGTAGCCGTTCGTCGGTTGTGGTCGATGGGGTGGAAGGATCGCGCAGAATGCCGTTTGAGTAATTGGGCAAGGTTTGCGGATTGGTGTCGAGTGTAACGTTGTTGATAATGTAATATGGAGCTTGTACTTCAACCCATCCCACATCTTTTACCAATTTGCGGTATGGAGCGGCCGTGGGAGGTACGGTTGGTTCTTTTGTGGGTCGCAGCAAATATAGCTTATTGGCTTCGATAGCGATGGCGTTATCGTTATCTAACGATACCTTTGTGAAGTCGATGCGGGTGCTCAGTGTAGGCGACTGATGCGGGTATGCTGATAGCCTGGCCGTTTCGCCGAATGTGGCTTTCACTTGGGCGGCGGTAAGCGATATGGGGAGAACTATGCTGTTCCATTCGTCTTTTTGCATTGTGCGCTTTAATATCAGCGTGGCCGCCTTGTGTGGTTGAACTTGCTTGGCAAGATAAAGGATGCTTGTTTGCGCCTCGTCGAGAACAAGGTCTTGCGTGCCGCAATATTCAAGGCGGAAGTTATCCCAACAAGTCCAGTCGCGTTGACGTGTTGAGCCTGTTATTTCAATACCAATATCTAGTTTGGCCCCATCAGTGGGTACAAATACCAGTACTGTGTTGTTGTACGACCCTTTTTCGAACTCCATAGCAGCTCTTGAATACGGACTGATGTGCTTTTGGGCAAGGTCTGATGCGTCGTAGGCGTGCATTAGGTCGGCGAGTGTATAACAGAATTCGTGAGCAAAGACATTTAGGCTGGTGGACACGTTAGAGAAAGCATCCGTTGCGCCTTGTACCTTTGCGAACAGCGTGGACTTTAGTTGGCTGCCCGATATGGCGTTGTAAAAGCCATTGCAAGAAACGCGATACCAACCCTTTTTCAGTGTTACTACTTGTTGCGTAACCTTTCCGTTGGCCTTTCCGTTGTTGCCTAAGTTTCTAACGTTGGCTGTGGAATAGCCTGCATAGTTGGCCATGTAATAGTTGCTGGATATGGCACCGTTGCCAACGTAGTAAGTGTAGTTGGCGTCGGCGGGATTGAAAAGGTAGGCTTGTGCATTGGCATAAGCCCATGTAAGCCCATTGCTGGCGTGCCATTTCTCCACATCCTTGTCGCCACGGATAAAGTTTTGGTCGTATATAAGGAATGTTGCGTTGGCTGGTGCCTCGTCGGTTGCGTATTGTTCCTTAAATGCTGCTTTAAGGTCGGCTTTGGTTACGATTTTCCATAAGCACGACTTGTCGCTGTTGCTTGCCGTTGCAGGGTAGGCTAGGGGAGAGGTGTTGCTGTGTCCAACGCTTTTCATTTGAAGATAGCGCGTTCCGCCATAGCCTTGGTTGTGCTCGTCGTTGTAGAAACGTATCTTGTACGTTTTACTACCTGATTGTGTCTCTACAAACTCCCAGTCGAGGATGCCGTTGATGTGGTGTGCCTCGGTGGTGTATGGGTTCGGTGTTTTCGAAAGGTCGTAATCTACGCCTCTGTCTACATAAACACGATTGTAGTTGATAGGGTCGGTGTAACCTGGCGTGTCTTTTCTGCGACCAAAGGCAATGTTGCGCCCCTCTGTCGTTGCTTGTGGCCCTTGCATGCGGTATTTGCCGGAGGTTGGCGACTTGCTGATGTTGATGGGCATGCCTACACCGTAACCTACAACAACGGTACCCCAATAGCTGCCTGCATTGAGATATTGGCCTGTGCCAACGTTGTAGAGATAAGCGGTTTTGATGTCTTCGTTGGTTGAATTCGCCACCGAAACTACTGAATTTCCATTCCACTCGTGGGAGTGTGGATTTTGTCCCTGAGCCTTTAATACCGTAGGGACACAAGCACATAGTGCTGATAATACCAAAGAATAAAACTTCATCATAAAAATAACTCTTTTAATTCTCTTTATAAACTAAATACCATTACTAACAATGAGAGGTGGTCTTACGCGCACTTCCGCTGTTGGCAGATGGTGCGTATTTACATTTTAAGCAGTGAACTAACTTTCTGTTCCATAAAACACAAGTTGAATAAAATGTGTAGTTAATGGAAATAGGGAGCTTTGATGATGGTACTTACTGTGTAAAGGCCGACCTAACTTTATTTATGTTTCGTATATCTTACAAATAACTCTCTTTTTCGAAAAGTGTATATCCTGTCAATATATTTATTCAAAGACCATTATAATAAGGGATTTTTGCTAATCATTCCCTCTTTGTTTTGCAAATGTATTAAAAAAAAGGATGTGAAAAAGAATGTGTATAAAGTTTTCACACTATATATGAGTTGGGCTTGATATTTTGCTTTCGTTTACTAAACACGGGTTTCTTGTTGTAAAATATTAAGATATGTCATGCTACCTTTGGAATATAAGCATGTCGTTTCATTTTGCGTTTGATTGAAATTGTAGAGTGGCTAATTATGGTTAGTTGGTGGAAAGTATGTATTAGAGGTTGGCAAGACTTAGATGAAACAACAAATAGGAATGCTTAACAGATTGTCAACTCTGAACTTCTAAGTCTCAGAACCCTTAACAGTTCTGGGGTGCTATTTGTTCTATAATCTACGAAAGCTTTACTGAGGTTTCTATATTATGAAGTAGTCTCGGCTTTTAATATTTCTATAAATTGAGAGAGGTGCAGGACAAGTCCACTCACGGACTTATAAACTAACGAAAGCTCAATAACTCCCGAAGACATCACCCCCCAATTCACGAACTCATCAGCTCAAAAACTCATCAGCTCAAAAACTCATCAGTTCAAAAACTCATTAACTCACAAACTCATCAGCTCACAAACTCATCAGTTCAAAAACTCATTAACTCATTAACTCAAAAACTTAAATCGTTATCTTTTATTTTA
>NZ_KV815071.1:18642-18903 GCF_001814145.1 Prevotella sp. HMSC073D09
ACTTGCATTTTGCACCATTTTGCCTTTCTAGTTTTGGTGAAGTCTGATGTTTTTTCAGACCCAAATTCCTGTTTTTAGCCCCTAAAACCCCACTTTTTAACGACTATTTTGCCCTTTTCAGACATGTTTTTCATGACTCTGAAGGGTTTTGTTTATACAATTGCGACGTATATTTATTCTTTTCGTCTTGCGTTTAGCAGCATCTTACCCTGCGTTTTGCGCCATTATACCTTGCGTTTAGCACCAAAATACACTGCATTT
>NZ_KV815072.1:0-224 GCF_001814145.1 Prevotella sp. HMSC073D09
GTACACAAGCAGTACCTCCCCAACGAAGCCATGGAGAAAGCCCTGCGCTATGCCTTCTCCGTATGGATACGTATCAGCCGATACGTACAGGACGGGCGTTTCAACATAGACAACAACCTCATGGAACAAGCCATCAGGCCCATCACGCTGGGAAGAAAGAACTACCTGTTCTGCGGCAACAACGAGGGAGCGGAAAACAATGCCATCTTCTATACATTCATGGC
>NZ_KV815073.1:0-258 GCF_001814145.1 Prevotella sp. HMSC073D09
TCCCAGCAGCGAGTGGCGCGAACTAAGCCGCAAGTATGCTGGCAAGTGATTGGCCCTCCACGAATATTCCAGTAGCGAGTGGCGCGAACTAAGCCACAAGTATGCTAGCAAGTGATTGGTCCACCATGAATATCTCTGCCGATTACGGGAGACGTTTCGTTACACTTTACTTTCAAAAAGCTCAACGTCCGATTTCGGTTTATGTTTATTTTATTTTACAACACCGCTCTAATTTTCGCTCCGTTCTAGCGAAAATAT
>NZ_KV815074.1:0-7295 GCF_001814145.1 Prevotella sp. HMSC073D09
CAAACGGAGTTCTGTTGCTGCACAAAATCGCTCAAATTCTTTACGCTATCTTTGTTCTGTTTGTTGGTAACAGCGCAGACCGTTTTATGCTGATTACTTGATTTAGAGAACAGCAGGATATTGGTGTCAACCGTAGCACTCTCGAAAATCTTTACTCCTGCAAAGTCAATCAGAAGCATTGGGTTCGTCTTATTTGTAAAGAACTCTCTGGTCTTTTCGCCATATCCAGAACGCATCCACTTGTTAGATGAAATGTAGCATAAGTGCCCATCTTTCTTCAACAGCTGCCAGCCACGTTCATAGAATAGGCAATAAATATCTCCTGTACTTGCAAAGGAAGAATATCCACAATCCTTATACAGTTTCGCTAATTCTCCACCATTGTTTTGAAGTTGAATAAAAGGAGGGTTTCCAATGACAATATCGAAACCCTCTTTTGAGGGTCGTGAGAAGACATCGTGAAACCAAGTGTGCCAAAGGAAGAATTGAGAGTTGGGCAATTCCATATTTTGAACACTTACTATCACATTTTTATAATGCTCTATATTTTTCTCAGCTTCTGCTATGGTTTTCTTTTGTTTGTCTGTTAGGGTCGTATACAACAAGATTTGCTCTACCTTCTTCTCTTCGCCTCGCTTGTACGTATCAAGTGTATAAATAATAGTATGTCTCACATAGTCATCAAAAGATTGGCGGAGAAGTGCCCGTTCATCGTGAGCAGTCACCTCAAAATAGCGTTTCAAATTAGTTTGAAACTCTTTTAGTTTATCTGTTTGAGTAAAAATCTTTTTAATCTGCTGTTCTTCCAATTCTCCGAACAGATTGCGTTGAGGTTCATATATTTGTAAGTCCGACATTGTTGCCAGTTTGCTTAGATCTATACCTTCATACCTTTCAAGTAGCGAGTTTCCCTGCATAATTTTGAAGTCAAGATTAGGGAGTGCCTCTGGTGTCTTTTCGTCCACAATCAGGGCAAGCCAAAAGCGTAGTCGGGCGATGTCAACAGCACCTCGTTCAATGTCAACACCGTAGATATTGTTTTGAATGATGTAGCGTTTTATATTAGCTGCATTTTCTATAATGTTTGGTTCTATCGCAGAACGACAGAAGAACAGCTCACGCAGCAACCCCATAGGAAAAGCTCCTGATCCAATGGCAGGGTCGCATATTTTAACGTCCAAAAGTTTCTGTTCAATATCCGCTTTTAAATCGCCAAGCAGTTCGGCGTCATGCGTTGTAACAAACTTGCGAATATTCTCCTTATCTTCTTCGTTTTGATCGGTTTGCAAATAGGCTATCAAACTCTCACGGCACATGTATTGTACGATTTCCTTTGGTGTATAGAACGCGCCCTTATCCTTATTATCCTCCAAAAGGTTCTCAAAGATGCGTCCAAGCATTTCAGGGTCAACACCGACTTCTGCATCATTGGGATCATTCTCGTCGATGGTAAAGTTGTACAGTGAGAGCATTGTAAGTAAACTATCAAAGTATTCCGCAGGAAATCTTACAGCAAGTTCATCAAGATAATCACGTTCGAAGAGACCACCATTCAAGTAAGGGATTCTACACTTCCGTAATCCTTCAACTTTTGTATCATAAAGGTCACTTTTTTCTGCACGATTACAATCTAATCCTTCTGCAAATAGTCCCTCCAGCACTTCGTCTAAAAAGTTTTCCTTTTGTTTTTCTGTTGCATTCTTGAAGAGGTTCAACATAAAGTTTCGGTCGCCATTACCCCATTCCTCGTTATATGGTACACCGAGCCATCCTTTTTTTTGGAGGAAATGCAAGAATACTATACGACCTAACATTTTCTTTACATAATCACGTACCAGTTTGTCATTGTTGCTGAAACAGGAATATAGAGTAGGATGGGGTTCATGGATAATAGCCTCTACATATTTATTGTCCCTTTTCACATAGCGTTTACCTGTAATGTATTCTACAAACTTATCGTATTCCTCTTTATATTTGCCAAAGAATTCATTAGTAAGAGCCTCAACAGAGAACGCACCCTCAATTTTCGACATATCCAATGTGTCTCTGTTCTCATATAGTTTTATAAAGTTCTCCGCAGCAGTACGACAGGACTGTCCAGGACCCAACAAAAATGTGTATCGCTTACTGTCTGTGACTTCTTTCTGACTACCTTTCTTATGGCAAAAAGTGAAGCGCCAATCCCAACGAGTATCGTTCTCATAGTGAAAGAGCATAAAGGCACTGGAATAGTTCTCCATAACCTTACGGATAAGGCGTTGAATGTTTACGCGGTTTCGCTCCATCATCACACGATCACTAACCGTGACATCGAATATCTGTAGTGGCTGCACTCCTATGTCTATCTGTCCCACTTGCTTGATACTACATATTCCTGTTGCTTCAGCCAATGGTTTTTCCTCGGGATTATTTTCCAAAAGTTCTGTCTCAGAAAGAGTTTCAAACTTATCTTTACCGAAAATGGGGAAAATAACATTATCGACGAATGAACTCCAGCCTTTATATTGACTGCTTAAATATCCCTTTAAAGCCTCTATACTTAATGTATCTGTATTCATAAGTTTGTCTTTACTATTTTACTTGATGGTTCCTAAAACAATAGATGCTACGCCCTGCTTACTTTCTACGTGAGCAACAAGTTTACCGATCTCACACTCCAGAATTTCATCAATATCCTGTTGTTTGAGGGCAAAAAGGTTTTGGTTACGATTTTCTAATTCTTGCTTTATCGCCAACAACTTTTTAATGATGTCAAAGTTTCCTTTGTCAACAAGTTTTCGTGCACTCTCCAGAAGTCTCTTTGACTTTGCTGAGATAGTGTCGTTGTCATAGAGTTTTACGATGATTTCCTGTGCCAGCGTACGTTTATCTCCTGCTCTTGATCTTTTAATGCGGACGAAATGTTGATTATAGGCCTTTAAGGCTTCTATCGAAAGTTGCTGCCAGTTATCGGGCAATGGTATGCGCTTAGCATTCTCATCTACTCGCATTTCCTCAAGCAGCTCAAGTAAAGAGATTATCTGAGTACCCTTTCGTCCATCTTTCTCTTTACGCATTCTGATGGCTAGCCGTGCAGAGCGAGGAGCTTTCACAACAAAGTACGCTGTGCCACTTGTAGCCTGTGCCATCTCCCATTCGTCCTCGGCTTGCTCTATTTGCAGATAGCGTTCATGGTGTGTCTTCTTGTATTGTTTTAATTCAAAGATATACTTCTGCAAGGGTGACTCCTCACCGTTAATCGCTTCGACAAGTTCATGATGCACAATCGTTTCCTCTTCCGAGAAAATCTTGCTGTCCTCACCAAAGAGTATATGGAATGATTGTAACTTAGTGTGTGCTTTGCGAACCAACTGTATTTGAGCATCACCTTCAGCACTTGGCATAAAGTTGTAAACATAAACAAATGGCTCTTTACTGCCAATACGGTTTACACGTCCAATACGCTGCATTAAGCGGGTGGAGTTCCATGGCGTATCATAGTTCAGAATAACATTGGCACGATGGAGGTTTACACCTTCAGCTAAGACTTCTGTCGTAATAAGAACATCATAATCATCCTTCCACTCACCATCATAATTGGCATCAAAATTTTCCTCAATCGTATGTTCCAGTTCATCACGGTTAGCAGCAGTAATAGCAAGAACATTGTAGCCCTTTGCTTTAACAGCTCTAACAAGCGATTCAACCGTATCTATTGCTTCCGAGAAGATAACCAACTTTCCTGACGTATTCTTTTGGGGATTGAACAGTTCAGGCTTGATGTTTTCTTTGAAAGCATCAAACTTCGGGTCTTGTGAGTTACGCGCCCATCGGTCATATAGATTAGAAATGAGTCGGAAGTCTTCTTTCAGTTGGGTATAGTATTCCTCTTTAAAGTCCTTACGCGTATATTCAGCATTTTGTCCTTTCTCGTTGCGTCCTTGTTCCGTCAGTTTCTTTATTTTACCTCTGATGTCTTCTACGCAATCGCTAAAAGAAACTTTCTTTCCTCGCTTTTTACTCTTTGCCTCGTAGTCAAGTTCTTTGTTTACATCAATTTGTGGACATACAAAGATGGTATCATTCTCCCACATTTTAATCATGTTCTCGGTGTAATGGCGCAAATTCAATAGGGATTGCGTAAAGGCCGTGAACGAGCTTTCAAGACGTTTCACAAGAAGGTTCTGCATTATGGTGGCAAGCTGTTTAGCTACATCACTCACACCACGGTTGCCCCGGCCCGTATGTTTCTTTTCGTTGGCTGGATTGGTAAAGTATTCAATGGCACGATAGCGGAAATATTTCAGCCACTCATCTGTCTGTAACTTTTCTGCTTCCGTAGGAGCAATAATCGTCATTGTGTCAGAGAAGAGTTGAGCCAACTCGTCATCCATAACGTATTTAAGATTGTTTGGTCCAACAATCTCTGGGAAGATCAAACCTTGTGCCTTCATATCATCTTTGTAGTACTCTTTAACGTCAGTTCTTGTTCTACGTTCGAGGATATCGTTCAGAATACAGTCACGTATTTTTCTTGAGATTGCGTCAAGGCGAACACGGCGTTCATCTGCTGGTATGTCATGAATAAGTAAGCCAGTCTCATTATCAACTTTTGGTTTACGGATAAGGGTGTCATATTCTCTATTTATGTCAGCAAAGAACTTTTCTATATTTCCTCCTTCAGCCTTCTTTAACGTACTATCATTATGATTGCGCTCAAAGAGGTAAATTTGATTCTTCAAATCATTTGGGCGATTATTTTGCGGTGTGGCAGACAAAAGTCCAATATAGGGATATGTACCTGTATTAGAGCCAATCTTCTGTATGAGCTGATCAAGTGACTGATACATCTGTGTGGCACTGTTCCTGAACTTATGACTCTCATCAATAATAATGAGCCCATAGTCCTTATCTTGCAGCGTTCCTTCAAATTCGCCAGTATCAGCACTGTCGTCATCGTCATCTTCCGAGCTTTCATCTTCGGTGACATTTCCGATACGTCCAGTTGTGATGAAGTCAATGTATGGAGCAATCTTCTCGTCAGAATCTTTGTCGAACATGGCAATAGTCTTCTTCCAGCCCGATTGAATGGCAGGAGGGGAAATGACCAAAACCTTACGCTCTCTACCATCATCTTCTGGCACGGATAGAAAATGCTTGATGATAAGCGTTCCAATAATTGTCTTACCAAGTCCTACCACGTCAGCCAACATAAAGCCACCATGTTCGCGCATAATGTCAAGACATCGCTTGACGGCCTCTATCTGATATTTCAGTTTATGAATCTTTGATGGTAAATAGGTTTCTATCTGTTGTCCGAGTGATGCGTCGACAACACTCCCAAACTGAATTTGCAACAATTTGATATACTGCTCATAGGGAGTAAATTCTCGAGTAGCATTTTCTTGTATGTCGATGTAGATAGGCGACTTCTTGATAATCTGCTCCAAGAACTCCTGTGTCCAGTCTTGTGAGCATTCCCACTTCTCTTCAAACCAACAAATATGCCCTTTCATATTTGATCCATATGTCGGTCGAGCCGTAATACGAGTAGGGTCAGTCTCAAGATAATTCAATTCTGCATTTCCCAATAACCCCTTCTGTGTAAAGTTAGAACTTCCAATGATACCATAAGAAAGAGAAGAGCCAGAGAAGATGTAACATTTAGAATGTAAAAATTCTGCTTCGCCTTTAGCATTTTTGGAATAGACCCGTATCTGCATTTTGCCACAGCTGCAATACTTAAGTAGTAGATTGATAACACTCTTGTACTCATCTTTTATTTCAAGATCGTGTATATCTGTCCTTATAAAGTCGTAAGGATAGCTAGCATCTTTATACTTAGGCTTTGCAAGTAACGAGGTATAAACATAAGGATCTTTACCAATAAGCAACTCTAATGTAGTACCCTCGCACTCTAAAAAACTTGTAAGTTCATCTATGACAAGTGTCATGCCTGGTATGTCCCAATACCCAGTTGCGATCTGAATTTTGTCAACATCTTCAGCTAAGATGCATCTCTTGAGATAGGTCTGCATAGAGAGTGTGTCTGAAGAATTATCTATAAGGCTATTGTGCATAATTTTATTAATTCTTTGGGTGAAACATTTAGTAAATCCGCCACTTTGAAAATGGTGGCAAGGTTGGGTTGTCTGCGATTGCAGACGTAGGCATCTGGAATGCTTAAACTCATACCCAATTCTTTGGCAAGCCATGTTTGGGTAATAACTTGCTTTTTGAAATGTTCTTTAATAAGATTGCTTTACTCCTTTTGGGGCCACATCAAAATGACTGATTGGTTGAACTTAATATTGACTACAAAGGTATGAACTTATAATGAGCAAAACGAAGAAATGGAGAGGTTTATCATTATCCAAAAGGTTTTTCTTGTTAGAGGAGACAGAAAACATCAACACTGTCCCGTTGAAGTGGACCAACAGGTCTTTGAAATGATGGAATTGCAGTCTATTATGTGGTGCTAGAAAATGAAACGGACTTGATTTCGTAACTTTGCAACCAAATTCAAATTACTGCAATGCTCCAAATACGAAGTGCAGGACAAATCTACTCACAAGCTCATCTACTCAAAAACTCATCAAATCAAAAGCTTATCTACTCACAAGCTCATCTACTCACAAGTTCATCAACTCAAAAGCTCATCTACTTGAGAACTCATCTACTTAAGAACTCATCTACTCAAAAAACTCATCTACTCAAGAGTTCATCAACTCAAAAGCTTAAATTGTTATCTTTTATTTTACAAAATCACTCTAATTTTCGCGCTGTTCTAGCGAAAATATAGGCCATAAAGTAGGTAAATTGCCACTTTTTCTATCCTTTCGCACCTTCCGACATGTTCAATTTTAAGAAAAAGACCTGCATTTTGTACCATTTAGCCTTTCTAGATTGGTTGCCAGCTCGTATTTTTCTAAGCCCAATTACACGCTTTTAGCCCCTAAAATCCCACTTTTTAACGACCATTTTGCCTTTTTTTGCCATGTATTTCATGCTTCTAAGAGGTTTTGTTTATACAATTGTGGCGTATATTTATGCTTTTCGTCTTGCATTCAGCAGCATTTTGCACTGCATTTAGCACCATTTTACCTTGCGTTTAGCACCAAAACGCATTGTATTTAGCACCAAAATGCACTGCATTTAGCACCAAAACGCACTGCGTTTTGCGGCATATTGCACTACATTTTGCTATAAATAGCCCAAAAGTTGGTGCAAATGGCGACTGCTTTAAATAAAAATTCATTTTGTCGCATTCACATGCTAGCCTCTTTTTGCATCAAAACAAACCTTCGCGAGAATCG
>NZ_KV815074.1:7395-14623 GCF_001814145.1 Prevotella sp. HMSC073D09
ATAATGTTAAATTTCTTACTGAAAACAAGACAAACCTACATATTTACTAACTCAAACTCATAAACACATAACCCCACAAATTCATAAACTCACGAACTTACTTTTTTCAAAACAATCCACAGCATCAGTTTGCAGGTCTTGCAAATAGAGAAATCATGCTGTTTAGAGGTTTAACGGACAGCAATAATTGAATTTATGAAAATAAAATGAGGAAATATCAAAACAAATAACTACTTTTGCAACAATGCACTTTGGTTTGACAAGATAAATATCCTGGATTACGTTAGTGTCGATGGTGATATACAAACCAAGCTGTTTATGGAGCACCTTCTAATGAGGGCCATGCAATGGACACATAACATTTGGCTATAAGCTCATGAGTCTTAGAAAGTTTGTAAACCACATACATAATGTAATATCAACATAAGAATAATATCCACCATATTTTGACATCGCTATGGTAACTATCAATATCGAATATCTACCTTCTATCAATTATTCCCTAATCAACAACAGAATAGCTATATGTCAGTCTGTTGAAATCAGTAATAACGAAACGAGTGATTTAAGGGATATTGTAATAGAATGTTCTGGTGAGTTCTTCCAGGACTTCCGTTCAAGTGTCATCGACTCACTTAAAGCAGGCAAGTCGATGCGCTTACAGGGTATGAACTTGTCTCCAATAGCCGCACAAGTTGCTGCGGTAACAGAAAAGACTGCATCCGCATTCACCATCAATGTGTATTCGGATGCACTGTCTGAAACAAAGAAGATATTGTTTACCCATAGCTACGACATTGATATTATGCCGTACGACCAATGGTTGGGAACCAGTATTCTGCCCCAATGCCTTGCCTCGTTTGTTACGCCTAATCATCCTGCGATAAACAACGTTGTAGCTAAGGCAGCGGGCAAACTCAAAGAAATGTCGGGTTCTTCTGCATTTACCGCATACCAAACAGGTAACACAAACGAGGTGCGAAAGCAGGTGGCAGCCGTGTATGGCGCACTCCATGCCGAGGGCATTGTGTATCGTTCGGTACCTGCATCGTACGAGGTGGTTGGACAACGCATTACCCTACCCGACCAAGTACTTTCCTCTAAACTAGGAAACTGCATAGAGCTTACTCTGCTTTTTGCAAGCGTGCTTGAAAGTTTGGGCATAAACAGCGGTATCGTTCTGCAAGAAGGACATGCCTACCTTGCCGTTTGGTTGGTTGACGACTGCTGTCAGTATAGCGTTTACGATGACGCCTCGTATATAGAAAAGAAATGTGCGGAAGGCATTGATGAGATGCTTGTGCTTGAATGCACACAGATAACAGCAGAATCAACTACTTTTGAAGATGCCCAAAGCATAGCTACAAAGCATCTGGCCAACACCGGCATCTTTGAAATGTTCATCGACATTAAGCGTTGTCGTCTGGAGCAAGTACGCCCGCTGCCCCAACGTACCATGAACAATGGCACATGGGAGGTATCAGCAGAAGGTGTAAGCCATGACGAATGCGTACTGAATGTTAAGGAACATTCTCGTTTTGACCTGACGATGCTGATGGACAGCAAACGTGAGGTAACGAAGATGGACATTTGGGAACGTAAGCTCTTGGATTTCTCGTTGCGTAACTCCATGCTTAACCTTTATCTGCGCCAGAAGGCAATTCAATTTATCTCGTTTGATGTTGACTTAATTGAGGATTATCTGCAAGATGGAGAAGAATACCTTATTTCGTGCAAGCCTAATGTTGGCTTTAACATTAATGGCGACGAACGTCTTGTGCGTTCTAAGTTGTTGCCCGAACTACACGAGCTGATAACGAACGACATAAAACACCGTACGCTACATGCTTATCAGACAGAGGCAGAGACACGCTACACGTTGAAGAATATCTATCGCGCATCGAGGAATGCCATCGAGGAAACTGGTGCTAATGCGTTGTATCTTGCAATAGGTACGCTTAGATGGTTTGAAACAGACATCAGCGAGAAACCTCGCTATGCGCCAATATTGATGTTGCCTGTGGAAATGGTGTATAAGAAAGGCGACTACTATATCCGTACACGTGATGAAGAAATTGCTCTGAATATCACTTTGACAGAGTTCTTACGGCAGAACTTCGACATTACTATTCCTGGACTTAATCCGCTGCCAAAGGATGATCATGGTGTGGATGTGAAGAAAATCTTCGCCATCATACGCGAGGTGCTGAAAAACAAAAAGCGTTGGGACGTAGAAGAAGAATGTATTTTGGGCGTATTTTCGTTCAGTAAGTTCCTCATGTGGAACGACATTCATAACCACAGACAAGAATTGTTGGATAACAATGTGGTGCGTAGTCTTGTGGAGCAGAAACTTACGTTTACTCCAACCCAAGTGATGTCGGACTTGAAAGGCAAGGATAAAGAAGTAAAACCATCTGATTTGGCATTGCCTGTTCCGATAGACTCTTCGCAAATGGCCGCTGTAATGGAGGCCGGACAAGGAAACTCGTATATCCTTTACGGCCCTCCTGGAACGGGTAAGTCGCAAACCATTACGAACCTTATAGCTAATGCCTTGTTCCAAGGGAAGCGTGTGTTGTTTGTTGCTGAGAAGATGGCAGCCCTGAGTGTGGTACAAAAACGTTTGGAGAAGATAAATCTTGGTCCATTCTGCCTTGAAATGCACTCAAACAAAATCACCAAGCGCCATGTTCTCGAACAGCTGAAGAAGGCTTTGGATGCCGCTCACATCATACGGCCAGAGGAATATGCACGCATAGCCGATGAACTTTATGAGCAGAGATGCAAACTGATTGAGTATATGGAGGCCCTGCATGACATAAAGGGAGCGGAAGGCATGTCGCTGTTTGATTGCATCATCAGGTATGAATCCATTAATACCCCAGAGCTTGATGTTGATGCGAACGATGAAGAACTTAAACGGCAGTTCCGAATTGAAAAGATGGACAGCTACTCACATCTGCTCAGTCAGAAGTATCAGGCAATACTTAGTATTACAGGTGCGCCATCAAAGCATCCGTTGCTTGGACTTAATATTGTTGAGGACGACTTAGTTGATGCTGGACGTTTGCCTTCGCGTATCAAGACGGCATCCGAAATACTTCGCAAGGCAGAGGAGAACAGAGAGATGCTTGCGAAAGCTACGGGTATAAAAACAGATATACTAAGAGACTGCAACGACGGCATATTATTCCAAGACGGGACGGCATTATATAATGAGTGGAGAGGCATCAAGGCTAAATGGTTCTTACCTCGTTTCTTTGCTAAGAGGGGTTTCATTGCCAAGTTAAAGCAGTTTAATAGTCTGATTATTGAACAAGAGGTTGATGCACTTCTCTCTAATTTGCTTAATTATCAGCAGCTGCATGCAGAAATAGTAACAATACAGGATGTTGTTCGCACGCTCTTTGCCATTAATTTCGATGCCGACAGGCTTCCAAGCAACGATGAATTGAGGAGTTATGGTTCATGTCTTGACAACTGGCTTAGCCATACAGACAAGGCACGAGACTGGTATCAGTGGTGTGCCTATAAGAAGGAACTTGAAAATGAAGGTCTTGGCGTGGTAGCACGACATATTGAATTGGAAACAATTCCTGCGGAAACGTTGAAAGATGCCTTCTTTAAGCGAATATTCCGAAGTCTCGCTTGTGAGAAAATTGCATCGTCACAGGTTCTGAGAACCTTTGAAGGGGCAATATTCGATGAGACTATTTCGCGCTACCAACAGCTAACAGAAGAGTTTCAGATACTGAGTCAGAAGGAACTTTATGCCAAACTGGCCGCAAATGTACCACATATAACAGACAGCATCGACAATAGTAGCCCAATTGGGTTCCTCAACAGGAACATAGCCAACGACGGTAGGGGCATCTCTCTTCGCGATTTGTTCGACAACATTAGCACCTTGTTGCCAAGGCTTTGTCCCTGTATGCTTATGAGCCCTATGTCTGTGGCGCAATTTTTGGACTTGTCGCAGAACAAGTTCGACCTTGTTATCTTCGATGAGGCGTCACAGATGCCTACAAGCGAAGCGGTTGGTGCCATTGCGCGCGGCAAGTCTGTAATCGTAGTAGGCGACCCCAAGCAGATGCCACCAACAAGTTTCTTCTCATCAACGAGTGTTGGCGAAGAAGAGGCCGACATAGACGACCTGGATAGTATTCTCGACGACTGCCACAGCCTTGGAATACCTTCGCTACAATTGAACTGGCACTACCGTTCAAAACACGAATCGCTGATAGCCTTCTCTAATAATGAATATTACGACGGCGAGCTGATTACATTTCCGTCTGTTGACGACCAGACTACAAAGGTAAAGTACTGCCATGTGGATGGCGTATACGACAAGGGTGGACGCCGTTCGAACAAGAAGGAGGCAGAAACCATTGTGGCCGACATCGTCAAGAGGTTGCAAAGCACCGATCATGCCAAGTACAGCATTGGCGTAATTGCATTCAGTCAAGTGCAACAAAACCTAATTGAGGACTTACTGACCGAAAAGCTTGACAAGGACCAGAAACTAAGAGAGGCTGCCGACGAGTTGTACGAGCCTATATTTATAAAGAACCTCGAAAACGTACAGGGTGACGAACGCGACATCATCTTGTTCTCTATCGGCTATGGTCCAGATAAAGACGGCAAGGTGTCTATGAACTTCGGTCCCTTGAACAACAATGGAGGAGAAAAACGACTGAATGTAGCAGTAAGTCGTGCTAGAAGAGAAATGATTGTATATTCGTCTTTAAAGGCATCACACATTGATTTGAAACGAACCAAGGCTCGCGGTGTGGAAGGTTTGAAACATTTCTTGGAGTATGCCGAGCAACAGACACTAATTCAGGCAGCCAATGCCCACAAGGACAGTTCAGACCGCATAATCTCTGAGCAAATTGCCTATGCGCTCAGGGCTCGCGGCCACAATGTAAACACCAACGTTGGACGTTCAAACTTTAAAGTCGACGTGGCCATTGCAGATTCTGCTGATAGCGGCAATTATTCTATGGGCATTCTACTTGATGGTGAGGTTTATCACAATACCCAAACCACAAGAGACCGTGAGATTGTTCAGCCAACGGTATTGAATATGCTTGGTTGGAAAATAATGCGTGTATGGAGCGTTGATTGGATTAACAACCCCGAACGTGTTATCGCGCGTATTGAGAAGGCTCTACAACAGAAGTCAAAGCCAACAGAAACGCCTGTAAGCAATGCCACTTTCGACGTTGCAAAAGAAAAGGTGGAGGAAATAGAAAGCAATGAGCAAGCCTATCAGGTATACAATGGTCTGGAGAACACTGGCTCCATGAGCGACGAGGTACTTGCAACGAAGATTCTTTCATGCGAGCAGCCTATGACACTGATGTATTTATGCAGATGTATGTGCATGCATAGGGACAACACAAGGGTTACTCCTACGCTGTTGGCCTCGGTTAAGGATATTGCGGACAGGCAAATGTTTGTTCAAACCCTAGGTAATTCTACCATATTGTGGACTGACAAGGAGCACGCAGATGCTTTCAGCGGTTATAGGCAGGCGCACGGACGAGACATAACCGAAATTCCCCTAATTGAAATAATGAACGCCATAGCACTCACTGTGCAAGAGCAGCTATCTATCAAGACCGATGCACTAACGCTTCTTGTTGCAAAAAAGTTAGGCTTTGCCCGTCGCGGTGCAAAAGTAGACCAAGCCCTAAAAGAAGGCTTAGAAATGCTTTTAAACACAAAGTGCATCGTAGAGTCTGACGGCATGGTAAGATTGCCAGAATAAGAACAGGCATAATGGAAAGAGAATTGTTTGAACGCACAGCCCGAAAAGCAAGCAGCTTTCTTGATGTAATGCAGGATTAACGCATTGGTCATTACCAATACCCCGACAATTTAGTTTTTGACAGTCAGCAAAGATTAACTTCTTTGCTGGCTGCTATGCTGGTGTACCAGTAAAAGAGCAATGCCTTTTAGGGTACGCAAACCAAAGGTTTACCAAGTCGCAGAATCTATTTGGCCGCCCTTTATCCCACTATAAAATCGTCAATTCTACTCTTTACGCCGCCCCCTTCTGTCCATCTACACCGCACATCCATCCCCCTACCCTTTCTCTTACACATTTATAGGTATAAGCCCAAGCCCATAACGCCACTTTCTTTTTTACAAATCACCATTTTTGGCGATTGCCAACAACCGCAAAAAGCCCTAAATTTGCAAGATAAAAGAAACGCACAAGCCAAGAGTAAAGAAGACTTGCGCCATAAAACAATGCACAATGAACGATAAAATTGAAAGTAAACTGGCCAACGTACCCGAAACAATGCTCATCACACTTTGGGCCAAAGCAACCGAAACAGAACGCGCCGACGCACTGATTAAAGACGAAAAGGCCGTTGAAATGATGGGCAAGATTGACTACGACTTCTCGAAACTCAAAAAGGCATCGTTCTCGCAATCGGGCTGTTGCGTACGAGCTGGCCTCATAGACATGGAGGCAAAGGCTTTCTTAAAAGACAATCCCGATGCTGTGGTGATACAACTGGGGGCTGGAATTGATGCCCGATACGAACGACTTGGCAAGCCCAAGGTGGGGCATTGGTACGACCTTGACCTGCCCGAAGCCATCGAACTAAGGCGAAAGTTGCTGCAAGAGTCTGATGAGAATACCTTCCTAGCTCAGTCGCTCTTCGATTATTCGTGGTGCGACAAGGTGAAAGCCACGGGCAAACCCGCACTCGTTATCATCGAAGGCGTAATGATGTACTTCGAACCCAAAGAGGTGCAGAGCTTTTTCAGCACCATCGCGCAACGCCTAGACAATGCCGTTGTACTATTCGACATGCTGGCTTTTTCGCTTGTTGGCAACTCTAAGAAACACGACTCGCTGAAGAAAATGGGCAAGGAAGTGGAATTTAAGTGGTCGGTGCTTAACACCAAGGACATGGAAACTTGGAGCACCCGCCTACATCTAGACAAAGAATACTATATGAGCGACTACGACCACGGCCGTTTCCCCTTTATCTTCCGCATGCTTTACCACATCCCCTACTTCTATCGCCGATTTAATCAACGTGTGGTGAAGTTGAAAATTGGGGATTAGAGTGCAATGAAGAATGAATGGATTGATGGAGTGGACGAGAAGACGAGTGGACAAGTTAACCAGTTGATGAGTTGACGAGTTAATAAGTTGACTAGTTGATAGGCGAAGCCATTTTTTCACCTTTTCACCTTTTCA
>NZ_KV815074.1:14723-33260 GCF_001814145.1 Prevotella sp. HMSC073D09
ACCTTTTCACTCTTTCACCTTTTCACCTTTTCACTACTTCTACATCCGCTTGTGCTTATACATTTCGACACAATTGTTATAAAAAAGGGAACTATATTTCGGTAGTTCCCATTTTTTTGTTTACTTTGCAAACCGAGAACAACAGACAATAAACGCAGAAAGGAACGGACGGCAACCCAAACATTGGAACAGCAGGTCACACCGATACTCACCATCAACGGCTCCGACGGCACTGGCGGGGCTGGCATACAGGCAGACATCAAAACGATTTCTGCCCTTGGAGGGCGTGTCCTTTCGGCCATCACATCCATAACCGCCCAAAACACGTTGGGCATTCAAGAGTTCTACGACCTGCCTGCCGAAACCGTTAAAGGGCAAATTGAGGCCATTGTCAACGACATGCAACCCGCCGTTGTGAAAGTGGGCATGATAAGAAGGGCCGACACTGTGGCACAAATAGCCCAACTGCTAAGGCAACACAAGCCCCGACACGTTATCTACGACCCCGTTATCGTGTCGTCGCAAAACGAGATGCTCATGGCGCAAGAGGTTGTCCACGAGGTTCGACGCAGCCTATTGCCCCTCTGTTCGTTGGTGTTGATGAAACGCGCCGATGCCGAACGGCTCACACAAACTGCGATTAACACCGCTGCCGACCTAAACCAAGCTGTGAAAAGTCTGCTTGCCGAGGGCTGCCAGTCGGTGCTGTTGCAGGGCAGCCACATGCCGCCGCAAAGTCTTACCGACGTGTTTGCAACGGCGAAAGACGGCGAACCCACCTTCTTACCCTCGTTGTTCGGCGAAGGCGAAGGAAATACTCGCCACGGACTTAGCGGCAGCCTGTCGGCCGCCATCGCCACATTCGTAAACGGCGGCAATGCCATTTTCGAGGCCGTAGTAAACGCGCGCAACTACATTGCACAGCTGCAACCCCAACATACGGGCATCATCGGCCGCAGTGGAGAATTGTTTAACGAGTTCACCCACGAGATAACCCAACATCATCGCACCAACAGCGACGTGAAGTTCTATGCCGACAAGCTGAACGTTAGCGCACGATACCTAGCTCAGGTTACGCGCCGCATAACGGGGAAAGCGCCCAAGGCCATCATCGACGAATATCTCACGCACGAGATAGAGCAGCAGTTGGCCTTCACCCCGAAAACCATTCAAGAAATTGCCTACGCCTATGGGTTTCGTTCGCAAGCCCATCTGGCCAAATTCTTTAAGAACATTAACGGGCTCGCTCCTAGCGAGTTCAGAAAAGAAATACTTTTAAACAAACAACAAAAATGAAAGAGAACAGACAAGAACTGAACCGCAACTTGGCACAAATGCTTAAAGGCGGTGTTATCATGGACGTTACAACCCCCGAGCAAGCACGCATTGCAGAGGCTGCGGGCGCATGCGCCGTTATGGCATTGGAACGCATCCCTGCCGACATTCGCGCAGCTGGCGGCGTTTCGCGTATGAGCGACCCCAAGATGATTAAGGGCATCCAAGAGGCTGTTTCTATCCCCGTAATGGCCAAATGCCGCATCGGACACTTTGCCGAGGCACAAATTCTGCAAGCCATTGAGATAGACTACATCGACGAGAGCGAGGTACTTTCGCCTGCCGACGACGTCTACCATATCGACAAAAACAAATTTGATGTTCCTTTCGTTTGTGGAGCAAAGAACCTTAACGAGGCCCTTCGCCGCATTGCCGAGGGTGCAACGATGATTCGTACAAAGGGCGAACCCGGAACGGGCGACGTTATTCAGGCCGTACGCCACTTGCGTATGATGCAAAGCGAGATACGCAGACTAACCTCGATGAGCGAAGACGAACTGTACGAGGCCGCCAAAGCCATGCAAGCTCCTTACGAACTAGTGCGTTACGTACACGAAAACGGCAAGCTTCCTGTTGTTAACTTTGCCGCCGGTGGCGTGGCTACGCCTGCCGATGCCGCCCTGATGATGCAGCTAGGAGCCGAGGGCGTGTTCGTTGGTTCGGGCATATTCAAGTCGGGCGACCCAGCCAAACGTGCTGCCGCCATCGTGAAAGCCGTAACAAACTTCAACGATGCCAAGATGCTAGCCGAACTATCAGAAGATTTGGGCGAGGCTATGGTAGGCATCAACGAGCAAGAGATAGCACTGCTGATGGCAGAGAGAGGGCAATAAGAAGATGCGAATTGCCATTCTTGCACTGCAAGGCGCATTCATCGAGCATAGCAAGATGCTTGCGCAACTCGGCGTGGAGAGTTTCGAAGTGAGGCAAGCCGCCGATTGGGAACAACCCAAAGACGCGCTTATCATACCTGGCGGAGAAAGCACCACGATGCTTAAACTGTTAAGCGAACTGAACTTACTCGCCCCCATAAGGCAAGCCATAGAAGACGGACTGCCCGTTTTTGGCACTTGCGCAGGCCTTATCTTATTGGCCAAGCACGTTGTGGGCGACGTTTTGCAACGCATATCAACGATGGACACCACCGTTTGCCGCAACGCATACGGCCGTCAGTTGGGCAGTTTCTTTGTAGAAAGCAACGTGAAAGGCATCGACCATGCCGTGCCAATGACCTTTATCCGTGCGCCCTACATCACCAATGTGGGCAAGGATGTGGAGGTGTTGGCCGAGGTTGACGGACACATCGTTGCAGCCAGACAAGGCAAACAGCTGGTAACTGCCTTCCATCCCGAACTGAACGACGACCTTTCCATACACCGCCTGTTTGTGGACATGGTGTAAACAGTTAGGCCAATCTCTCTTTTCAATGTAGAGCGGAGAACGCATAGCCTTGCTACTTCGGTAGTTAAAGCCAACTTCAATCGGCCATTAGCACCTCTACTTGCCAATAAGGGTAAGCAGAAAAGCTAATGGCCGATTTACTTTATACTTTAACGCATGCTCTAAATGCTTGGATGCAAAGCTTTTTGCACACATCCCATCACCGTCCAAGCCAGCGCATGCGCGCACCATTTACCAACAGATTTTCCATAGTCGCCCCAATTCGGCAGCTAGTGTCTGGTGTTTTTTCTCTTTTTCTTTGCGCCTTTTTTCTTTTGGGCTTGCTTTTTCTTATTCAGTTCGTAGAGATACTTCCCTTCTATTGTTGTGGGCAATCCTTTCGCCATAGCTTGGAAATCCCTCATATCACCACTCCCACATTCATTCCACTCCTCATGTTTTAGCACATACAATGTCTCGCCTGTTGTGCCGTCTATCAGGTATTTGTCACCATGGTGCGAACGTACATGTTCTAGGTAAAACACCGAGTACCACGGCTTTTTTAGGTCTCTCTCGCCCTCAGAGCGATGCACCCAAACAAGCCTTTTCTTATTCAGCAGGTCGCATCCATACTCGCCACTCATCTTCTCAATGAGGTCGTTCAGCTTAAACTTATAAGGTTTGCTGTGATCTATTATTTCCGTTATACGCCCTAACGAGTCGTAGCGATACGAGTTACCTATACTAAACCCATCGAAAGACACGGACAAGTAGCGCAATCTTCCTTTTGTGTCGTAATTGTAATAGTAGCTATACGGCGTGCGAAGTTCGTTACTCGTCTCAATATAACCAACAAATTTCCCATCAGAATCTCGCCACTTATATTGCCTTACCGACCTATCGCCGGCCTGAAACTCATAATCACCCAAACAATTTTGGCTCACCTCAAAGTCCCTAACGTCAAGGTATTGCACCAAATCCATTCTCTCTTGGTGATAAGTACTATCCGCCTGCGCACTCCCACGTGTGCAGGCAAACAGCGTAAGGGCTAGAATAACAAGTATTTTCATTGCACGTTCGTTCTTTATGTTCTTTTTTCGTTCCTCGAAAAGTGCGTTTTCTCGCCATGACAATGTTCGAGCAAGCTCGACATTGTTCATTTGGCTTAACGAAAACGTTGTTTTACTTTATCCGCTACTAAAAGCCAACTGCACATCATAGGCAGCATTGTTTCAGGGCAACATGGGGTAAAACAGGCCTTACATTCCCCCACTCCACCCCGCTCTTTCCGCTTTTATCCCATCCGTGCCATCCATTTAAACAGAACCTATCTATGAATGAAAGGCGCACGCTGATGGCCACGAACAGCGTTATTGCCCAACAGCTTTGTTGCTGTTGAGAATGTTCTCACTCATCTTATCAAAGCCTGACAGGTTGAAGTAATGCTGCTTTTCTAAATATTGCCTGAAACGGTTGTCGTTGCGCAGCGCACCATCATAAAAGGGAGCACCTTTGCGGTTGTACTTCTCCCTAAGCTTAATAAGGTAGTATGCAGTGTACGCCGCAATCATATAGCGTTCGTTTTTTGTGAACTGCGAAAACCAATAGGCACAATTCGAGAGGTCTTTTTTCAGCAAGGTTTCGCCATAAAAGTCGAGTACATCCATCCATAGGCTGTTTTTATCGCTCGTAGGAAGTTGCAAAAGCGTCTTAAACAACCCTTCGCGTATGGCTACGTATGGTTCTTGCGTATAGATTTTGCGCGCAAAGGTGTTATACATAAATCCCAATCTTGTTTCTCGTAAGCCCGAGTCCCACATGTCGCTCTTTAACTCCTGCATCATTCGCTTTAACATCTGCCTGTTAATCAGTTCATTCTTGTCGTATCCGTATGTTACGAAGAGGTCTTTCAGCCATAACGGGGCATACTTACACAACCACAGGAAACTTTCCTTGTCGTTGTTAAACAAGAAACGATTAATATGTATGATGTCGTTACTTAACCTAAAACACATCTTCCCGTGTATTTGCCGTACACTCTCTATGTCCATCGGAGGAGACGAAATAAAGTTGTATCCCTTAATGAAGAAATCGTTCATGCAACTAAACTTAACGTAGTTTTCATCGTTTAGAGACTTCCTCTCGCTTTCCGTCCTGTCCGACCACCCCCGCACGCAGCTAGGAACAGTAAAGTAATGCTGGTGGTCGAAAACGTAGGGCAGGTTTTTTCTTTGTACCGAGTCTATTCCCAATTGTGCCAATCGCTGTTCAAATTGTTCGTTAGATATGGGCTTAAAGCCGTGTTTCACCAAGTCGTTAAAGGCGTATGGTATGTAGACATCCACCAGTCTTTCGTCAACACATATCTCGTCTTCTTCCTCTTCCTCCTCTTCATCTGCCGAGTCGCATGGCCTTACATCAAAAAGCTCTTTGTAGTCGCTAAGCAACGAGTCCATTCCAGCCGAATCGAAGGGCAACACCAAATCGGGAGATATGCCCAAATGGTATTGTACATTGAGGGCTAATGCCATCTTTTGTTTATTCACGCTTGTGTTTTTGGCGGGATGTTTCTGGCTGCTTGTTATGAGTAGAACACCCAATATGGCGACAAGTATGGTCTTTTTCATGTCCAAACCGTTTTATCTAGATGTTTGTTCCGCTATTTGCAATTAGCTTTCTTGCACTGGTATGCTAACATAAAGGGGCGAAGGGCTTTCCTGCGTTGGCTGTTATGCTGCAACAAAGCTAGTAAATATATTTCACAACTGCAACAAAATGGAAAGGAAAAAGAAAACCTCATTGCCCATTTAACCTTTAAGCAGCTCGTTATGCTCCACTTTACGTCAGTTTCAACAACTCATTACCTTACACACATATAAATTAAGGCCTACTTTAAAAATTGCCTTACACAACTCAAAAGCTTTTGACCCCATTAACTCAAAACATTATTAACTCAAAAACTTATAAACTCAAAAACATTGTAAACTCATTAACTCAAAACCTTACCAACTCATTAACCCAAAAACTTATAAACCCAAAAACTAATAAACTCATTAACTCAAAATCTTAATTTCTTTATTTTTATTTTACAATACACTTCTAATTTTCACGCCGTTCTAGCGAAAATACTGGCTAAAAAGTAGGTAAATGTCTACCATTTTCAACCTTTCATGTCCCTCACTCTGTCTATTTTTAAGAGTAAAACCTGCATTTTGCACCATTTTACCTTTCTAGTTTGGTTGGAAGTCCGATTTCTCCCAAGCCCAAATGCACACATTTTACCCCTAAAAACGCACTTTTCGGTAGACATTTTGCCCTTTTCAGCCATGTTTTTAATGGCTCTTAATGATTTTATTTATACCATTGCAGTGTATATTCATGCTTTTCGTCTCGCATTCTTCTGCATTTAGTACTGCATTTAGCACCATTTTGCCTTGCATTTAGCATCAAAACGCACGGCGTTTAGCACCAAAACGCACTGCGTTTAGCGGCAAATTGCACTGCGTTTTGCACCAAAATGCACTACATTTTGCTGCTAATAGCCCAAAATTTGGTGTAGATGGCGGTGCTATTAAATAAATATTCATTATGATTGCATTTACAACAACCCCCATTTTGCATCAAAATCAACCTCCGCGAGAATCGATTTTTTGCGATCGAACAAACAACTGGTGAGAAAAACAGGCACTCATAATGTTAAAAATCACACGTAAAATTTGACAAGTTTACGAATTGACGAGTGTGTCGGTTCGTGAGTTTTCAAGTTGACAAGTTAATGCGTTCATTCCATTTTCAAGGCACAACCACATTTTGCCACAGACAAAAAAGCCAGATTTTCAAAAATACAGAGCCTGGATAAGGTTCTTCGCCGCGAGCAGAGTGGTTTGTCTCGGCCTTACAGCGCAAAGACAATACCCCTCTCTCAATTTATAGATATAACAAAAGTCAAAACAGCTTCTATCAGTGAATTTAATCTCAAATTCAATTTTTCGGCAACAAAATATTGCAAATTAGAACTTTTTTATCTAACTTTACGGCATAAACGCGAGTTTCGTTCGCACGTTTTCGTTTAGTCGCGAGTTAATGCAGAGCCATACAAGCCACCTTGTAAACTTGCTTATTCGTAAGCTCGTCAACTAACAGCTGGCCTTGTCAACTTGTTTACTCGTAAACTTGTCAACTAACAATACAACGCCTATGAATACCGATACGCCACCCTTCACCTATTAACACCGGCAAGCCATTGTTTGTCGGCAACGTTTATTAATCCTTATTACGTAACAAACAATTAATTCAAAACAAGATGAAACATAAAATACTTTTATGGCTCATGTTTCTCTTATTCCCCTTAGCTTTGGGTACATCGTGCAATACCGAAGTGAATTTTGATAATATAAAGTATGAGGGGAAAGTATTGTCGCTCATCAAGAGCAACAACCGTGAGCATTATAACATCATTCTAATTACGCGGTCAACCTCCAAGAAAGGTGTACCTGTGGGAAGCTCTATCGGCTTTTATGATAGAGATTTCGGCGAAAAGATGCACGAAGGCGACATTGTTCATTTCCGTGTGCCGATGTTTCAAGAATGGGTTGGCCCAGAAACAGCTGACCACCTTTGGCCACAATATGTGGGGATGATAAAGTTTTACGAGAACTAGCAACGACTAAAAGACCACAATTATGAAACGAATATTTATTACATTAACCTTATTGCTGGGATGGGCAACTATATACGCACAGCAAGGTTATCGATATGGGGATAAATTAATAAAATTAACACCCCAAGACGAAGTGTTCTTTATCAAGACAAAGAATACAGAAACCAATAGTACATTCACAAATAGAATGACTAGACAATTGGGACGAAATGTCCTAAAATATTCATTTAAAATGGCTCCGAATCAATATATTGTAAGGGCAAAAGGTAAAATAGAAACAGACCAAGACTATATCTCAAACATTTACAAAAGTGAGGGAAGTGAGCCAGTTATCGTTCTACCTAGGATTGTTTTAGTTCTAAACGAGGGAAGGGCAATTACCCCTATCCTAAGAAGATTCAGAAATGTAACTGTAGAAGAAACAAATGGAAGAAAGGTTGTATTGAAATGCAACGTTCAACGTTCTGAAAATGTTTTAAACATTATTAGATCATTAAGCGAAAGTAGAGATATCAAATGGTGCGAACCAGAAATGCTTCTAGGCTACAAATGCAACAATCCCCTTTATCCGCAACAATACTATCTTAAAAACACTGGGCAAAATGGAGGAACCAAAGGTGTTGATATCAACGTAGAGCCAGCATGGCAATTCACTAATGGAAGCCCAGACATTACCGTAGCAGTCATAGACAACGGAGTAGATCGTAGCCATGAAGATTTTGGTGGAAGAGTTTTGCCAGGATATACAATCAGGAATAAGAATGGCTTGGGAGAACCACAAAATGAAAATTCATTGAATAATAAATCGCATGGAACTGCTTGTGCAGGAATTATTGCAGCATCAAACAACAACCTAGGGATAAGAGGTGTAGCGAGCAATATAAAGATACTCCCTATTAACATATCTCCCGATGCTGCTGTTTTCATTCCGTTTATAGGAATCACCTCGGGCTTCGGTTCCACACTTGAAATAGCCGAAGCTATAAATTGGGCATGGAAAAGAGCTGATATTCTTAGTTGTTCATGGGGTGGTGGAGTTCCATCCAATGATATTACAGCCGCTCTAGACAGTGCTCGCACTTATGGTCGCAATGGCCTTGGATGCCCAATTGTCTTTGCATCTGGGAATAGCCACCCTCGTATCCAAGACGTATCCTACCCCGGAAACCTTGATGGAATCATTACCGTCGGTGCAATTGATAAGAACGGAAACATACAAGACTACAGTCAACGTGGAAGATCGATGGATTTTGTTGCACCCAGTGGAGGAATACCTGGAGACATTGTTACCACAGACATCATGGGTTCACGTGGTGAGTCACTGGGAAATTACATCAACGACTTTAATGGAACCTCCGCTGCTTGCCCGCAAGTTGCAGGCGTTGCAGCATTAATTCTATCGGTAAAGCCTGACCTTAGCTGGACAGAAGTTGCACATGTTCTTCAGAAAACGGCACGTGATCTTGGTCCAAAAGGGTTTGACAACACTTTCGGTTATGGTCTTGTCAATGCTGGCGCAGCAGTACAAGAAGTGGCCTTGCAAATTTATGGGCCACGCAACATCGACAAAAATGATGTGGTCTACAGCATCGGTAAACTTCCAGACAATGTGCCTGTTACATGGAGTGTTTCTAAGGGGATAGGTATTACATCCCAAACACACAGCACAGTAGAGGTTGGTGCTTTAAATAACCCTTCTATCATAACAGGAGCGAGTGTCACGGCTACGGTCGGTCCACCGTTTAACAGAACGCTGAAAAAAGATGATATCATTATATGGAAGTCAGGAATAAGCGATGGCAGGAAATTGATGTCCATAAATACTATCTCTGATAATCAAGGAACTGAAACAGAACCGATGTATACTTATGTGGCTCAGTTAGACGGAGACATATTATACTCTGGCGCAACGGATTTCACATGGACGTTAGGCCCTGGTCTTTGGGAAGACTTTACTGACGGTACATTCTATCAGTTCCAAGGTTACATCACTAGCGACTCTTACGTTGGCGTAAGTTTCAGAAATCCATGTGGCGGTTACTCAGACATAGTGTATCGCTTTGACAATAATGGAGGTTATTGCGCCGCCACACCTGTGTTCTCTGTTTCACCCAATCCCGCTAGCGATTACGTGTTACTCGAACTAAAAGAAAAGCAAAGTTTCGGGACACGTGTTCAAAGCATCAAGGGAAAGGCAATAAGTAAATATGAGATACAATTATGGAGTGGAAGCATGCTCGTTAAGAGTTATCAGACAGATCTTCCTGTCTACCAAATACCTATTTCCAACTTGCCCGCTGGCATGTACTTTGTTCGCGTAATAAAGAATGGGAAAGTATATACACAAAAATTAATGAAGAAAATGTAGACGTGTATGATTAGCCTATTTATTCATGGTTAATCCACTTGACTTTTAATCTTAAAAAAGGGAGAAAAGCCACACAAGGCCTTTCCCCCTTCTTTAATAGTATACTTTTCTTTTCTCGTCAGTTCAATTCGTGGCGTTGGAATGTCGAAAGTCAATGGCTTTCGTTCATGGCCGCTGCCGTTTGAAACGCTACTTCGTCTCGATTTCTTCCTTCATGTCGATAAACTGCTTCTTTGCATCGTAAAACTCGTATTGCAAAAAAGCCAACTTCTGCGAAGAAACGATGTGCAAGCCAAATCCGTACTTCAATTGCCACTGCCTTTTCAAGGATATGAGCCCCTGATTGATAAAAGCGGCAACGTATGGATGCACGTGCAAATAGAATTTCTTTACGCCAATCTTGTTAACCAGTCGGTCTATCTTACCTTCCAGTTGGTCTGTAAACAGGATGCTCGACTTTATTTTTCCCTTTCCAAAGCAGGTAGGGCAGGTTTCGTCTACACTTACATCCATTGCTGGGCGCACGCGTTGCCTTGTAATCTGCATCAGTCCAAACTTACTTAATGGCAGGATGTTGTGGCGTGCGCGGTCTTTCTGCATGTTCTTGCACATCCTTTCGTAGAGCATCTGTCTGTCTTCTGCGAGATTCATGTCGATGAAGTCCACCACGATGATACCTCCCATGTCTCGCAGTCGCAGCTGTCGGGCCAATTCGTCGGCTGCACCGAGGTTCACTTCCAGTGCGTTAGCCTCTTGTCCCTTTTCCGAACGCGTGCGGTTTCCGCTGTTTACGTCCACCACATGCAGTGCCTCGGTATGCTCGATGATGAGATATGCGCCATGTTTGTAGTTGACGGCTTTCCCAAAGCTCGACTTAATCTGCTTGGTGATGTTGAAGTTATCAAAGATTGGCACCTTGCCCGAGTAGAGTTTCACGATGTCTACCTTGTCTGGGGCAATCATAGACACATAGTGCTTTACTTCTTTGAAAACGTCTTCATCGTTTACGTAGATATTCTCGTAGGTTGGGTTGAACAAGTCGCGCAGCAATGCTACAGCCCTACTCGTTTCCTCGAACACCAGTTGTGGCCTCTTTTGGGTTTTCTGCACCTTTTCGATGGCCTCTTCCCAGTATTTGGTAAGGGTTTTAAGCTCGGCGTCTAGTTCTGCCACCCGTTTGCCTTCGGCCACGGTGCGCACAATAACGCCGCAGTTTTTGGGTTTAATGCTGTGGATGAGCTGTTTTAGTCGCGCCCGTTCTTCGCCGCTTTTGATTTTAGAAGAGACAGAAACCTTATCGTTAAAGGGAATGAGAATGAGATAACGACCGGCGAACGACAATTCGCACGTTAACCTCGGCCCTTTGGTAGATATGGGTTCTTTAACGATTTGCACTAGCACCTCTTGCCCCGAAGTGAGGGTTGTTTGCACGCTACCATCCTTTTTCAGGTCGGGTAGCCTTGATGCCTTTGCAAAGGGATAAAGCTTTTTCCTGTCGCTCTGCACCTGTTTAAGGTACTTGGCGTATGAGTCGAATTGACTTCCTAAGTCGAGATAATGAAGAAAAGCGTCGCGTTCAAATCCTACGTCTACGAAACAGGCGTTTAGCCCAGGCATCAGTTTCTTTACCTTTGCCATGTAGACATTGCCAACAGAAAACGACACCTCTCGTGGTTCGCTCTGATATTCCACTAGTTTTTTGTCTTCTAGCAGGGCTATCGAGATTTCTTTCTGTTGAACGTCAATTACTACTTCGCTAGTCATCTTCTTATTAGCTCCTTAGTTTCGTCCTAAATGTTTGTTAGGCATGTTCGATAAGTTTTTGCGCATGGTGCATCGCTGCACCAACCTGCGCGGTTCGGGGTGTACGGCATTTGCCGGGCTTTGTTTGCATGGTGTTTGCAGGCATGAGGGCCGCCACTGCATGGCAAAGCCCACGAGGAAAGCCAACCACCCTTGTTAAGAAACTTATAGGCGCGTTCTATAAAAGTGCACCAATGGCCATTTTATAGAACTCGCCCAAAAGAACCGTGCCTAAAAGGGCGGCCCAGACGTCCTCCACGGATTTACGGACATGCCCTTCAATGGCGAATAAGCTCTTTGCAAGTGCGGTTACTTGCTCTTGTGCCTATTCTTTCTCAGTCTCTTTTTACGCTTGTGAGTAGCCATCTTGTGGCCTTTTCTTTTCTTTCCGCTTGGCATAGCTGTAATTTTTAATTGTTATTTATAATGTATATGTTATTGTCGCAACCTTTTATTGTTCGCCACGCATGCTTTCAACAAAGCTCTTGGCGGGCTTAAAGCACGGCAAGTCGTGTGCGGCAATGGTGATGGTGGTGTTCTTGGCGATGTTGCGTGCCGTTTTGGCAGCGCGGTGCTTGATGATAAAGCTGCCGAAACCACGAAGGTAAACATTGTCTTTCTTGTCCAACAAACTGCCTTTAATGGTCTCCATAAAGCTTTCAACCACTACAGAGACGTCTTTCTTCTGAATACCGGTCTGTATGGCAATCTCGTTGATAATATCTGCCTTTGTCATTTCTTGTTTTTGTTATTTTATGGTTTCACATATTTCTCCCTATTCGGATACGGAGTGCAAATATACGAGTTTTTTATGTGATAAGAAAATATATTTACCATTTTTTACGATTGGAAGGGCGTTTTTGTTTGGTTCAAAACTTGCTTATTCTCAACGGCTTACACAGCAACGGGTAAGCAATGGCCACAAAAAAGGCCGACACACCGATGGTGTGTCAGCCTCAATTCTTGTGATTCCGGCGGGATTCAAACCCACAACCTTCTGATCCGTAGTCAGATGCTCTATTCAGTTGAGCTACGGAACCTTGTTCCGAATTGCGAGTGCAAAGGTATGGAGTTTTTTTCTTTCCACCAAATGTTTCGTTAACTTTTTATCAAAAAAGTATTGTTTTGGGCGATTTTACGCCTTATTTCGGGGTGCGAAGGGGCGTTTATAGCCCCTTCGCTACACCAAAAACTTATTTTATCAATGCCACCGAACGTTTTAAAAAGGCATCGAGAGCGGCGCCTTTCAGCAGTCCGTTTTGCAACAAAGCTAGGTCGATGAGCTGGTGAACGATGTCGTTGCCCTTACCAAAGTCGGCCAATGTGGCTTGTTTCCGTGCACGTTGGTCGGCAATGTCCTTTTCGGTTTTGCTCACCTCGGCACGTTCTTCCTCGGTAATCTCTTCGGGTTTCTTAGCCGATTGTTGCTGACGCAGTGCGGCCAAGCGAGCCTCCAAGCCTTTAATTTCGGCCTCAACGGGCTGCAATGTGTCGGCCGTAGCTTGCTTGCAAGCCTCCAACACGCGTTTTATCAAGGCGTGATCGCTGTTTAGCACCACACTATAAGCATCGGGCATTTGCGCATAGAAGGCCATACCAGCCTGCAAACGGCTCATATCCTTCATGCGGCGCATGTACTCGCTTTGGGTGATCAATATGGGTTGTGCCGTTTCGCCCATAGCCTCTACCTCGGCATTGAACTCAGCCTTGTCGATGAGCGGCATCTGCGAGCGGAACACTTGCGAAAGGTTTTCGCGGTCGGCCTCGTCTATATTGCTCTTCGGGGCGTCGTCTTTTTGTATCAGTCGCTCCACAATGTCGCTGTCTACGCGCACGAAGTGGCACTTTTCCAACTTCTGTTCCAACATCGACGCCACGGGGACATCTAGTTCGCCTTCGAGCAACAACACGCTATAACCCTTGGCACGAGCGGCCTCGACGTACGAGTATTGTTCTTCTTTGTTGTTGGTGTACAGGCAAACCAATTGTCCGTCTTTGTCGGTTTGGTTGTCCTTAATAAGCGTTCGATACTCGTCGTAGGTGAAATACTTGCCGTCTACATCCTTCAACAGGGCGAAATCTTTGGCTCGTTCGTAGAAATCTTCTTGCGAAAGCATGCCATAGTTGATGAAAAGTTTCAGGCTGTCCCACTTCTCTTCAAAGCCCTTGCGGTCTTCTTTAAAGAGACTTTGCAGGCGGTCTGCCACCTTTTTGGTGATGTAGGTCGATATTTTCTTCACGTCGCCATCGCTTTGCAGATAGCTACGGCTCACGTTTAGGGGGATGTCGGGCGAGTCGATAACGCCGTGCAAGAGCGTAAGGAAGTCGGGAACGATGCCTTCTACTTGGTCGGTTACGAACACTTGGTTGCAATACAGCATCACTTTGTTGCGCTGCAACTCGATGTTGCTGTGTATTCGGGGGAAGTAAAGCACGCCCGTGAGGTTGAACGGATAGTCTACATTGAGGTGAATCCAGAACAAGGGCTCATCCTGCATGGGATAGAGCGTGCGGTAAAACGCCTTGTAGTCTTCGTCTTTTAGCGTGCTGGGGGTCTTTGTCCACAGTGGTTCCACATCGTTAACGATGTTGTCTTCTTCCGTATCCACTTGTTTTCCATCCTTCCATTCGGTCTTTTTGCCGAAGGCGATGGCGATGGGCAAGAACTTGCAATACTTGTTGAGCAGCTGTTGTATGCGCGTTTTGTCCAAAAACTCTTTGCAATCGTCGTCGATATACAGCACGATGTCGGTGCCGCGGTCGTCTTTCTGCACCTCTTCTATTTCGTAAGCGGGCGACCCATCGCAACTCCACTTCACGGCTTGCGCCCCTTCTTGGTAGCTGCGCGTTACTATTTCCACCTTCTTGCTCACCATAAAGGCCGAGTAGAAACCCAGACCGAAGTGCCCGATAATGGCGTTAGCGTTGTCTTTGTACTTGTCGAGGAAGTCGGTTACGCCCGAAAAAGCGATTTGGTTGATGTATCTGTCAATCTCGTCGGCCGTCATTCCCACGCCTCGGTCGCTGATGGTTAGCGTTCCTTTGTCGGCATCCAGGCTCACGCGCACGGTTAAGTCGCCTTGTTCGCCCTTAAAGTCGCCACGCTCTGCCAGCGTCTTCAACTTCTGGGTAGCGTCTACGGCGTTAGAAACCAGCTCGCGAAGAAATATCTCGTGGTCTGAATAGAGAAACTTTTTTATCACGGGGAAGATGTTCTCTGTTGTTACCCCAATGTTTCCTTTCTGCATGTTATATATATAATAATGTGTTAAGTTCGTTATAATCGTTATACGTTTGCATGATATGCAAACTTTGTGCCAAGATAGAAGGAAGAGACGGGGATGGCAGAGAAAGAACAACAAGGAGGAAAGGAACAATAGAATGCAGGAAATGATTTCATTATGCATAGCCATCATCCTTAAAGCAACTATACTACAAAATAAGGAGCCAACAACAGCTCCCAAATAATGAGGTCTACCTCATTATTTCGGCATAATGACAAAGTTGCACATTCCAACACAGAATGCAAAAATTCCTGTCACTTTAATTCTTCTTTTACGTTAAGAATGACTAACTTTGCAACAAAATTGACTAAAATGCATATAGAATTCAGCCTTGAACTAGGAGCAGACGACTCTGTTACAGATAATTTTAAGACCTTATATCAAACAGGTTACGAATTCCTCTCAGGACAAAGGTCGATGGTAGAAGAAAAAATAAGTCCTTTTCTTTTACCAAACGGTTCAATTGATGGAAGTAAGATGCAAGCAAACTGGTTTCCGCAAATTGAGGCTGATTTCTTCATATCACACTCTCATAAAGACAATAAGCTTGCTATTGCCCTTGCTGGATGGTTGAAAATAACTTTTGGGTTAACTGCATTCATAGAGTCATGTATATGGGGCTACTCTAACAAACTCCTAAAACGAATAGACAACACCTATTGTCACAACATTAACAGAAATTCATATAACTATAATAAAAGAAATTACTCAACGAGCCATGTGTACGTGATTTTCTCTGTAGCCCTCACTCAAATGATAGATAACACAGAGTGTTTGTTTTTCCAGAACACCCCCAACTCAATTACACCCAATGCAACCATTAATCACACTGAATCCCCTTGGATTTATTTTGAAATTGCGATGTCGCGTCTTATCAGAAAGAAAGAACTTGTGAAATACTGGAACGTAAGCCTTGTGGAGTCCCAGGAATATTCTTCTGTCAGAAGAACATACTTAAAACTTCAGTACGATTTGGCGACAGACCACCTAATAGACATCGATGCAACAACTTTGGAGAAGTGGGAAAATTACCACTCCAGAAACACTTTACATAACCATTGTCCTACACGATGTCCCAATAAATTCAAAGCACTAGATACGCTATACAAATTAACAACATAAGAAATGGAAAGTAATAAAATGACGGAGTTCATAGAAAGTTCAGCAGTTCAGAATCATATTTCTATGCTTCAAGGAATTATCAACAGAATGGCAGGCAACAGCTCTAACTGTAAAAACTTGACAATTACCATTGTTGCCGCCGTTTTGGTCCTTTTTGTTGACAAAAATCCCAAAACACCTAATGCTTGGATTTGCCTTATCCCAATAGGATTATTTTATTTACTAGACTGTTACTATCTAGGATTAGAGCGATTGTGTATTTCATCTCAAAATAACTTTCTGAAAAAAGTTCACACTAATTCGGATTATATGGAGAGTTTATATAAAGTAGAAGAACTAAAAGGCGGATACAGCCAAATTTGCAGCACATTTAAAGCAATGGCATCCGTCTCAACAACCCCATTTTATCTAATTGTTGCAATTGTAGTTCTAGCCTTTGATTGCATACGATAGCAAAAAGGATGCAGGGAAACAACAAACACAAATAAACAATGTTTTCGTTCTTCCACCATAGACTATTAGCAGCAATATTCTAACAACTGATTTTTATAAGTTTGTGATAATAATCAATTGTATTAACAACTATGCATAATATATTCATTAGTCATTATGGCGAAGATGAGAAACATCTCGATTCCTTAAAGCAAAGGCTTCGGGAACGAGGATGTGATGTAAGAAATAGCTCTGTTGAAAAAAAGAAGTATCGACCTTATAAGGTAACCGACGCCACAATCGCACGCTATCTCCGTACTTGTATTAAGTGGGCGAAAACTTTCATTCTAATGATAGGAGAACACACACATGAGCGGCCTTGGGTTAATTATGAAATTCGCAACGCGGCACGTCAGGGGAAAACTATCGTTGGTATCTATGAACACGGATGCCAAAATAATGTAGAGTTGCCTGAGGCTTATAAAATGTACGGAGGCAATCCTTTGGGATGGAATTCTCTTGACAAACTTGACAGCATTATCAAGGGTGAAATAACTGCGCCAGAGGCTCCTGATGGTTCTCCTGCACGCCCCATCAATAATATTATCCGTATAAATTGTAATTAATATGAATTGTTTTAGATATAAAATAGAACATGATTATGGTTTTGCTCCAAATCCATTTCATGGGACTCTATCTTTAGCGGCATGTAAGGGTCAGTTACGAAATAACAGACACTTACAGATTGGCGACTGGATTTTGGGCCTTGGCAGCAAATCAATGGGTAATCTCAATCACCTTGTATTTGCCATGAAGTTGGAAGAAAAAATCACTTTTGACGATTACTGGACTGATTATAGATTCCAGTGTAAGAAACCAAACATCCACGGTTCATTACTTCAAATGTATGGAGATAATGTATATCATACAGATCCAGAGACAGGTAAAGTTATCCAAGAGAATTGTGCCCATAGCCAAAGTGATGGTTCCACAAACAAAGATCATTATGATAGAGATGTGTCAGGAAAATATGTTCTTCTTTCTAAGACGTTTTTCTATTTTGGCGACAAAGCCCCTTTGATACCAGAATGTTTCAATGAGATCTATAATGTAGGAAGGAGCATTAAGTTCAAAGATTTATCTGATAAATCCGCATATACAAATGACTTCATCAGCTGGATTCAATCCAACTATGAAATTGGTATTCATGGAGATCCATGCAATTGGAAAGAATTTTCCTTTCCTAAGATGAATATATATGAAGACTAAAGAGATAATACCCAACCATCAGACACTTTGCTACTATTTTTACTTCATGCAGGAACGCATGGAAATATTTTGGAGGAAATGTGGCAGCAAAAACCAAGGTGAATATACAAACGATAACATTCTCGGTACTTACAAGTTTACAAATGTTTATCGAGTTTGTGATCGGGTAAGTCAATACCTTATCGAAAAGGTCATTTATAAAGACATAGAGAGGTATACACCAGAAGATACCCTCTTAAGAATTCTCATATTTAAGATATTTAACAAAATTGAAACTTGGGAATATATTAAGGACGGGTTAGACTCTGAAATAACAATCGGGTCATTTAATGCTCACAAGATAAGCGCCCTCCTCTCCGCTCGACAGAAACACACACCAATTTTTAGTAACGCTTATATGATGGCCGGTAGTCATAAGAAATACGATTACTTACGAACAAAACATGAAAAGTGGCTTACTATGGTCGAAAAAGAGTTTCTACAGGTAGGATTGTTCAATACAATCCTCAAGGCAGTTTCACTAGAAGAGGTGTACCAAATACTAAATAAATGCTCATTTATAGGTCGCTTTATTGCTTACCAATATGCAATTGATTTTAACTATTGTCCCTATTTGAATTTTAGTGAGAATTCGTTTGTGAAAGCTGGCATCGGAGCTATTAGAGGGATTAAGAAGTGTTTCTATAGCTATGGTTCCAATTACGAAGATGCAATATACTACATCCAAGAACATCTTGATGAGTTGAGGAAAATGTATGGATACAATGAGTTCAAATCTCTACCTGGTCATGAGCCCACGTTGATAGATCTCCAAAATTGCTTTTGTGAAACAGATAAATATCTGAGAGCAAAAGTAACTATTCAGCGATACCCGATATATACAG
>NZ_KV815075.1:0-22452 GCF_001814145.1 Prevotella sp. HMSC073D09
ATTAGTTAGATATTTACTGAATATCCCTAAATAGTGGCTTTTTACCTACTTTATGACCTATATTTTTGCTAGAATGGAGTGAAAATTAGAGCCAGATTATAAAAATAAATAAAACAATTTAAGTTTTTGAGTTGAGGACTTGGCAACTTGACGTTTGGGGAGTTGATGCTTACGGGAGTCGTTGGGTTTTCGTGAATTTATAAACAGTGAACTTATTTGGCCAGTATTTCGTACATAAGTGCGGTGTTTTTCTTGGTTTTGTTGCACAAAGACCCCAAACTCCTCTCAATATACAGAAACATTATAAGTCAAAACGACTTCGTTGTGTAAGCTGCTCAGTTCATGAGTTTTTAAGTTCTTTAACCCGAACTCGGTCGTTGAGTAGGTGCAGATTTTGCCTGTTTGTTAAGCACATCGACTATCTTATCCTTGAAGGCATAGCGGGCCACGTTAAGAGAATAAGACAGGCAATATGCCGACAAGCAAACGAAAGATGAACAGGAAACGATGGAAACAACCTAAAATAATTGATAAGCGGTCTGATAGACCGATTGGGCTTTAATCGTAACTGCACATTTGGGTTACATTTGTAACCTTTGTGTCTTGATTTTGAATAAATTGCTGTTCGTTACCATTTCTTTGGCGGATACGTGGCTTATTTTCAAAAAAAAATGCTTACTTTGCAGGTTAAAATTAGGAGCCTTGAGGCAAAATAGATAGACGAGCGAACATTTTTGTATGAAGAAATATATTCGATGGGTTGTCATAGCTGTTGCCATCCCGATTGTGCTTTTTCTTATCTTAGTGGTTCTGCTTTACTGCCCACCTGTACAAAACTGGGCTGTTAAGCGGGTTGCGAGCTATGCATCGCAAAAGATGGGCATGAACATAACGGTGGATAGAGTTAGACTTGTGTTTCCACTTGACCTCGGTGTTGAGGGCGTAAGGGTTCTGCAAGCTAACGATTCAATAGCGGGACAAACCGACACCATCGCCAATGTGGGAAGAATTGTGGCCAATGTGCAATTGATTCCTTTACTAAGCAATAAGGTGGAAGTAGACGAACTGTCGTTACACGACGTGCAGATGAATACGGCCAACCTTGTGCATGAGGCACGCATAAAAGGAAAAGTGGGCTTATTGCTTGTGCAAAGCAGGGGTGTCGACCTCAACTCGAAGACCATCAGGGTGAACCAAGCCCAACTGAAAGATGCCAACATCAGCGTGGAGTTGAGCGACACCGTTCCGCCCGACACCACTAAAACTCCCATTTACTGGAAAATAAAGGTGGACAAATTGCAGATAGAGCACTCTAAAGCTTTGCTGCGAACACCACGAGACAGCATGACCGTATTGGTTGATCTGCCCAAACTGGATGCTAAAAACGGCTATTTCGACCTGTATAAGAACCTATATCGGCTTGAAACGCTCAATTGGCAGAACGGAAGTCTGAATTACGACCAAACCTACAAGCCCCGAACAGACGGCCTAGACCCTAATCACATATATCTCACAGAACTGCATTTGGGTATCGACTCATTTTATTTCTGTCAGCCAGAGTTGAAAATGAATCTCCGTATGTGCGCCTTTAAGGAGAAAAGCGGTGTTCGTGTAAATCATCTTAGCGGTCATGTTGGGCTCGATTCTACACGCATTGCCCTGCCCAACCTCGAATTGCGCACGCCCGAATCGTCGCTCACGGCCAAGTTCAACATGGACATGAACGCCTTCGATGAGGTTAATCCGGGTAAATTTTATGTTGCCTTGCACGCCTCGTTGGGTAAGGTCGACTTGCTGCGCGCTATGGGCGGCATGCCCGAAGGGTTTAGAAAGGCGTTTCCCAATTACCCTTTGCGTATAGATGGCGTGGCTAAGGGAAACAAGGAACGTATCGCCTTTTCTGGGCTTAATGTGGTTTTGCCCACCGCCTTTAAGCTGCAAACCACAGGTTATGTAGAGAAACCTATGGATACGCGTAAGCGTAAGGGAGAGATTTTCTTGAAAGCCAATACCTATAACTTGAACTTCGCTAAGGTGTTGCTTGACAAGAAACTGCAACGGCAAGTGAATGTTCCGTCGGGTATCTCGCTCAACGCTCGCGCCAAGATGCAGGGTGAGGCGTATCAAGCAGACGCCACAATGCACGAAGGCGGCGGCAGCGTACAGTTAAAGGGCAGTTTTGATGCGCGCAAGATGGCTTACAATGCCAACATTAAGCTGAAAAGTTTGGCTTTACAGCATTTCTTACCCAACCAAGGCTTGCATCCCTTTACGGGCGAAGTGGAGGCGCGAGGTGTGGGGACCGACTTTATGTCGACCAAAACCCAGATGTTTGCCAATGTGCGCATAGACCGTTTCCACTATGGTGGTTACGACTTAGACAAGATTGCAGGCAAAGTGCAGATGAGCAACGGCCTTATCACAGCCTCGTTACAAAGCAATAACCCCTTGTTGAAGGGTTCGATAAACGTCAACGGACGAAACAGCGGTAAGCTGATAAAGGCACACATCAATACCGACCTGGCCAAGCTAGACCTTTATAACCTGCACTTGCTAGACCAAAAAGTGGTGGCCTCTTTCCGTAGCGACCTTAACTTGGAAACCAACGGCAAGGATTATTACAAGCTTGAAGGCAATGTTGCCGACATCATGGTTAACGATACGGCCAAAGATTATCGCCTTGGCGCCATGTCTGTAAACCTCTTTACCAATCGCGACACCACTCATGCCAACCTTGTTTGTGGCGACCTTGCATTGCAAATGAACAGCAAGGGCGGATACGCCTATATCTTAAATCGCAGCATGGGCTTTTGGAAAGAACTGCAACAGCAGCTTGCCACAAAGCACATTAACGAGGCACGTCTGCGCGAACGTTTGCCCTTGGCCAACATCAACTTGCAAAGCGGACGTCAGAATATCTTTATGCGCGTGTTGCGTAAGTATGGCTACTCGGTGGGCGCAATGTCTGCCGACCTCCATTCGTCGCCCGTTGCCGGGCTAAATGGTTATCTCAACGTCAACCAGCTGGTGGCCGACAGCGTACTTATCGACACGGTGCGATTGGCGTTGAAGTCTGATGCCGACCAAATAGCCTACTCGGTGCAGGTGCGCAACAACAAGAAAAATCCTCAATACGTGTTTAATGCCCTCCTAAATGGTGCATTGGAAGAGCGCGGAACATACATCAAAGCGCAGATTTACGATGAGAACAACAAGCTGGGCATCGGCATGGGCGTACGTGCCACGATGGAAGATAATGGCATACGCCTTAGTTTGATGGACCGTGAGGCCGTTTTGGGCTATAAACAGTTCACGGTTAACGACAGCAACTACGTGTTTATGGGCGACGATCGCCGCGTTCGCGCCGACTTACGTTTAAGGTCAACAGACGGAACCGGTATCCAATTGGCCACCAACAACGAGAACGAAGAGGCTTTGCAAGACATTACGCTCTCGCTAAACCGCTTAAATCTTGAGAAACTATTCTCCGTTTTGCCCTACATGCCCGAAGTGTCGGGTACGCTTAACGGAGATTTCCACGCGATACAAACCAAAGATGCGTTGTCAATCTCGTCGGCCGTGTCGGTTACCGACTTGGCTTATCAGCATAGTCCGATGGGAAATCTCAGTTCCGAGTTTGTTTACATGCCGAAGTCCGACGGCGGACACTACATTGATGGTACGCTAAGTCAGAACGACATACAGGTTGGTCAGCTGTCGGGTACCTACAATTCGGCTCGTGGTGGGCAGCTTGATGCCACCTTAAAACTCGAACGGCTGCCCCTTACCATCGTAAACGGATTTGTGCCCCAGCGCATATTCGGACTTAATGGCTACGCCGAAGGCGAGTTGGCCATCAAGGGCGCATTGTCTAAGCCTATGATTAACGGCGAAGTTTTCCTTGACTCGGCCCACCTGTTCAGCGACCCGTATGGCGTAACGCTACGTTTTGCCAACGACCCCGTGCGCATTGTGAACAGTCATCTGCTGTTCGAAAACTTCGAAGTGTTTGCCCACAACGACAGTCCACTGAACATTTCGGGCGAATTCGACTTCTCCAATCCCGACCGTATGCGCATGGACATGCGCATGCGTGCCAACAAATACGAGATCATCAACTCCAAGGAGAACTATCGTTCCGAAGTGTTTGGCAAAGTATTCGTTAACTTCTCTGGCCGAATGTCGGGCGAAGTAAGCAACTTGAACCTGCGCGGTAAGCTGGATGTGCTTGATGCCACCGACATGACTTACATTCTGCGCGACTCACCGCTTTCTACCGACAATCAGATGGACGACTTAGTGTCGTTTACCAACTTTGCAGAAAACAAAGCCGAAATCATCAATCGCCCCGCATTGACGGGCTTTAACATGGACCTGAGCATGAACATCGACCCCAATGCGCACATTCTTTGTGCGCTCAATGCCGATAAGTCTAACTATATCGACTTGATGGGCGGTGGCAACTTGCGCATGCAATACACTCCGGTTAACGGACTAAGGCTTACAGGACGTTACACCCTTAACAACGGCGAGATGAAGTACTCGCTCCCCGTTATTCCGCTTAAGACCTTTACCATTAAGAACGGAAGTTACATTGAGTTTACGGGAGATGCAATGAACCCGCGCCTAAACATCACCGCAACCGAGATAACAAAGGCCTCTGTAACCACAAACGGCAGGGACGGACGTATCGTTGAGTTCGAATGTGGTGTGGTGGTAACCAAGACCTTGAAGAACATGGGATTGGAATTTACCATCGACGCGCCACAAGACATGACTGTCAGCAACCAACTTAAAACGATGGGTAGCGACGAACGCGGAAAACTAGCAGTTACGATGCTCACCACAGGCATGTATTTGGCAGACGGCAACACCAGCAGTTTCTCTATGAACAATGCTTTAAGTGCATTCTTGCAGAGTCAGATAAACAACATCACGGGCAACGCCCTACGAACACTCGACCTGAGTATTGGTCTCGACAACGTAACGGATGCCAGTGGCAACATGCACACCGACTATTCGTTTAAGTTTGCCAAACGATTGTGGAGCAACAGACTTCGTATTATCGTTGGTGGTAAAGTCTCGTCTGGTTCCGATGTCGGGCGAAACGACAACACTTTCTTTAATAACGTATCGTTGGAGTATCGCCTAAACCAAGGTTCTACACGTTACATGCAAATGTTTTACAACCGCGACAGCTACGACTGGCTGGAAGGCGACATCGGGAAGTATGGCGTTGGTTTTATCTGGCGAAGAAAGCTGCGCCACTTCCGCGACATATTCCGACTTAAAGTTCCCGAAGAGGTGGTGCTGCCAGCAACGCCCGACTCACTAAATAAAGAAAAGAAAGATGGCGAATAACCCCAAACATATTTTCTCGGCATTGTTAGCTTGTGTTGCAACGCTTGTCGCTACTTCTTGTTCCACCACGAAGGGCGTTCCCGAAGGCGACCAGCTGTATGTTGGCCTTAAGAAAATAAAGTACACGAACTACGAAGACAATTCGTATTTCTCCTCAACACAAGAAGAAATGGAGGCTGCTTTGGATTGCGCACCCAATGGCGCATTCATGGGCAGCAGCTATTATCGCACCCCTTTCCCCATAAGCCTTTGGGTATGGAACGCCTTTTCCGAGTCTACATCGGGTGCAGGCAAATGGATAAGTAAAACCTTTGGCAAGCCCCCAGTGCTGATGAGCTGGGTAAACCCTGCCTTGCGCGCATCGGTAGCGCAGAACACACTGAAAAATCATGGCTACTTTCAAGGGCGTGTGAAGTACGAAGTGCTGACACAAAAGAACCCTAAGAAAGCCAAGATTGGCTATTCGGTGAGCGTTGGCCCACTTTACACGCTCGACTCGGTGGCCTATCTCAACTTCCCTCCCGAAATTACGCAGCTCATTGCCTCGCGCGCCTCTATCTCAAAGTTGCAAAAAGGCAGTCCTTTCTCCGTGTCGTCGCTCGATACAGAGCGCAACCGAATAAGCAACTTGTTGCGCGATAACGGCTATTACTATTACCAGCCGGGCTACTCCTCGTTCCTTGCCGACACCATACAAGTTCCGCTAAAGGTACAATTGAAAATGTTGCCCACGGCCACCATGCCCGAAACGGCTAAACGTAGATGGTATGTTGGTAAAATAGACTTCTACCTCCGCAAGCAAATGGGCGAAACACTTACCGACTCCGTAAAGCGCAAAAGACTTACCGTGTATTACAACGGCAAACGTTCGCCCATACGTTCGCGTATCTTGATGCGTAACATCATGTTGCGGCCAGAACACATGTATCGCTATCGCGACGAGAACCTTACTTCGACCAAACTGATGGACATGGGACTTTTCAGCATGACCGATTTTAAGTTTACTCCGCGCGATACCACTTCGTTGTCCGACACGCTCGACCTTTCCATAACGGGCTTGCTCGATAAACCCTACGACTTTTACGTTGAAACCAACTACACAGGCAAGACCAACGGGCGCATGGGGCCTGCCGTCATTATGGGTTTCACCAGACGTAATGCCTTCCGTGGCGCCGAAAAGCTAGACATTAATGTGTTTGGTTCGTACGAATGGCAGACTGGTCACAGTGCTAATGGGGCTGCTGCACAGATGCAATCATACGAATACGGCGCGTCGGCCTCGTTAGAATTTCCTCGTCTTTTTGCTCCATTTTGGCAGTCGCGCCGCTTTTACAACACGCCTTCGTCGCTTATCAAGGTGGCATCCAGTGTTATCAGCAGGGGAAGCTACTTCAAAAGGCACATCGTTTCGGGCGAACTCACCTACAACGTGCAGACCTCCGAGCGTTCGATGCACCAGTTTTCGCCCATCTCGTTGCAATATAACTACATGACGAGCCACACGGCCGTGTTTGATTCCATCCTCAACGCCAACCCATATTTGAAGGTGACAATGAAAGATGTGTTCATTCCCAAGATGCGTTACAGCTACATTTTCAACAGTCCGTCGCGCTATCGTCATCCCATTTGGTGGCAAACCACTTTTAGCGAAGCCTCCAACCTCTTGTCGTTGGCCTATATGGCGGCAGGTAAGAAATGGGACGAGAAAGACAAAACGCTGTTTAAGAACCCCTTTGCGCACTTCTTTAAGATAGAAACCGATTGGCGTAAAACGTGGAAACTCAACGCTCATTCGCAACTTGTGGCTCATGCCTCGGCAGGTGCGATATGGAGTTACGGCAACGCTACTGAGGCTCCATACAGCGAACAATTCTATGTGGGCGGTGCAAACAGCATCAGGGCATTTACGGCTCGTAGCATCGGACCAGGGGCTTACTATCCTACGGCAAGCACAAACTCGTACCTCGACCAAACGGGCGACATCAAGCTATTGTTCAATCTAGAATATCGTCCACGGCTCATCGGTAGTCTTTATGGCGCGGTTTTCATCGATGCTGGAAACGTTTGGGCCATGCACTCATCGAGCATGCGGCCAAACGCCACGTTCAACGTAAAGAACCTAGCTAAGGAAATGGCCCTAGGCACAGGTATAGGCCTTCGTTACGACCTCGATTTCTTTGTTATTCGTGTAGATTGGGGTATCGGCATTCATGTGCCTTACAAGAGCGGTTTCTACAATATGGGGCGCTTTAAAAATAGTCAAAGCCTACACTTGGCCATTGGTTACCCTTTCTAAATGCCCTAGTCTTGCTAGAATGGGCTGTCTTGTGGCCAGTCAGAATTGTTTTTGGAAAATCGTTGTTAAAAGGATGCAAGACTTTCGCGGCATGGTATCAAGAAGACCTTACGCAGAGGAAAAGGAGGTTTTTTGTTTGCTTACGATGCAACAATGCCTTTCCAAATCCAGTTTTGTTTGACTATAATGTCAGTACAAGACACTTGTACTGACACTACAAAACCTGCATAGAGGCTATAACGACCGATTGGGGTTAAAGCATCATACAATCCCTAAATGTTGCATGGCGTGCATGATGCCATCTTCGTCTATATGTGTTGTAACGAAGTTGGCAGCTTGCTTTACATCGTCACCAGCGTTGCCCATTGCCACGCCTACGCCTGCTGCACGTATCATACTGATGTCGTTTCCTCCATCTCCAAAAGCGGCGCAGGCATCAATGGGTATGCCGAGGTGTTGGGCTATAGCGGCAAGTCCCCTACCCTTGTCGGCCATTCGCGAGGTAATGTCCATAAATTCAGGATGCCAACGCCCAGAAACGCAGTCGGGGATGCGTGGCATTAGCAGCTGTTCTTGTTCAACAGTGGCGAATGGAGTTAACTGTAAGATGTCGTATTGCATCACCTTCTCGATTGGTAAGTGATAATCAATGCCGTGAATATCAAGCGTACGCCTAAAAATTCGGTCGATATTGTCCTTATAATTATAGGTAGTGATGTCTTTTTCGCCCACCACCACACACGAATAATCTTGCTCGATGGCATCGTTAAGTATCAATTCAACATCGCGTTTGGGGATGGGATGATGATAAACCACTTCGTTTCCAACGGTGCAATATGCACCATTGGTGGTGAGATAGCCGTCTATATAGGGGAGAATGGAGTCGATGTTGTTGATGATGGCGTATGGTCTGCCCGTGGCGATAAACACCTTCACCCCTTGGCGCTTGGCCTGTGCAATAGACTTAACAGCCGAAGTGGGGATGGTATGCGTCTTCATGCTAACAAGTGTACCGTCGATGTCGAAAAACAATGCTTTTATCATATCCTGAAAAAATTTAGTGCAAAGGTAGTCTTTTATATTGGAATACGAAAACACCGCATAACGAATGTTTTGCATTCGCCATGCGGTGTCGTGATTAACTGAAAATTAAAAGCTCCTGCGAGCAGTATTGCAACAAGCGTTTAACCGAAGTCGTCGAACATAATGTTCTCGCGATCGACGCCTATACTGTCGAGCATTACTTGCACAGCTTTACTCATCGGACCAGGGCCGCACATGTAGAATTCGATGTCTTCGGGCGCGTCATGGTCTTTAAGGTATGTGTTGTACATCACTTCGTGTACAAATCCAGCCGTATATGGCACCCCAGCCTCATCCGCTTTGGGGTCGGGGCGGTCGAGTGCAAGGTGGAAATGGAAGTTTGGATATTCCTTTTCCAACTCGTGGAAGTCTTCCAAGAAGAACGCTTCGCTCAGACTTCGCGCACCATAGAAGTAATGCATCTCGCGATCGCGAGTGTGAAGTGTTTTGAGCATGTGCATAATCTGACTGCGAAGGGGTGCCATACCTGCACCGCCACCAACCCAAATCATCTCTTTCTTCGAGTCGAATATCGGGTGAAAATCACCAAACGGACCACTCATCACCACCTTATCGCCTGGCTTGCGCGAGAAGATGTAGCTGGATGCAATACCCGTGGGCACGTCTTGAAAGCCCACCTCTGGGCGAGGCTTAAACGGTGTTGTGGCTATACGCACGGTTAGGGTGATGCGGTCGCCCTCTGCGGGGTAGTTGGCCATTGAGTAAGCACGGATGGTTTCTTCGGGATTGTGAGCTTTGAGGTCGAAAATGCCGAACTTTTCCCATACAGGCAGGTACTCTTCGCCAATGTCTTTCTTGTCGAAATCCTTGTTATAGTCGATGGTTTCGTATGCAGGTATCTTTATTTGAGCGTAACTCCCTGGTACGAAGTCCATGTGTTCGCCTGGTGGCAACTCAACGATGAACTCCTTAATAAAGCTCGACACGTTCTTGTTGCTGATAACCGTGCACTCCCACTCTTTCACACCCAGCACACTTTCGGGCACTTTAACCTTCAAATCGCCTTTAACCTTACACTGGCAACCAAGTCGCCAATGCTCTTTCACTTCTTTTCGCGAGAAGTGCGAGCGTTCGGAGTCGAGAATTTCGCCGCCTCCTTCGAGCACTTGCAGCTTGCATTGTCCGCAGCTGGCCTTTCCGCCACAAGCCGACGGCAAGAAAATGCCGTTCTCGTTGAGCGTGGCCATCACGTTGTTGCCCTGCTCCACGGTAAGTTCCTTATCATCATTGACGGTGATAACCACCTTACCGCCGGGCGAAAGATATTTCTTGGCCACCAGCAACATAATCACCAGCAGCAAGATGATGAGCAGAAAAGCGGCTATACTTATTAATATAAACTGTAACATATATCCTTATCTTATAGATTTAAGCCCGAAAAACACATCATGGCCATAGCCATCAGTCCTACGGTGATGAATGTTATGCCCAGTCCTTGCAGGGGTTTGGGCACGTCGCTATATTGCATTTTCTCTCTAATTGCACCCATCGACACGATGGCCAGGGTCCAACCGAAGCCACTACCAACGGCATAAGAGATGGAATCCCATACAGAACCGATGTATTGCGTGCTGGATGGGTCCATGTTTATGCGCTGTTGCATGAAGAGCGAGGCACCCATGATGGCACAGTTAACGGCAATTAGAGGCAAGAATATGCCCAAAGCAGAATAAAGCGAGGGGCTATATTTCTCGACAGCCATTTCTACCAGCTGCACAATACCTGCAATAACGGCGATGAAAAGGATGAAACTGAGGTAAGAAAGGTCGACACCCTCTATCAAACAGTTGGGACCTAGCACTTTGGTTTGCAGCAAATAGTCGACAGGGACAGTAACAAGCAACACGAAGGTTACAGCTAAGCCCAGTCCCAAAGACGTCTTCACGTTCTTAGAAACGGCCAGATAAGAGCACATTCCCAAGAAAAAGGCGAATATCATGTTGTCCACAAAGATGGACCTAAAGAATAAACTGATTAAATGTTCCATAGCGTTTTCTTATTTTTTCTCCTTGTAGAAATATGCCCTATGCAGCCAGATAACACAGCCCAACAGTATCAATGCCATTGCGGGCATAGTCATCATGCCGTTGTTCAGATAGCCTGCGTGGTATGCACTCTCAGGAATTAGCTGGAAACCAAGCAACGACCCACGGCCGAAAAGTTCGCGAATGCAACCAACAAGCACCAAGATGAAGGCATAGCCCAAGCCATTGCCGATGCCGTCGAGGAAACTTGGCCAAGGCTTATTCATCATGGCGAAGGCTTCGAGGCGTCCCATGAGGATGCAATTGGTGATAATCAGACCCACATATACCGACAGTTCTACGCTGACATCATACACAAAGGCTTTGAGAATTTGGCTAACGATGGTAACCAAGGCTGCCACCACCACCAATTGAACGATGATTCGGATGCGCGAAGGGATGGTATTGCGTATCAAGGAGATGATAACGTTAGAGAAAGCCGTAATGATGGTAACGGCAAGTCCCATTACGATAGCCGGTTTTAGCTGCGAGGTAACGGCCAACGCCGAACAGATGCCAAGCACCTGAACCATGATGGGGTTATCGAGATTTAGCGGATTGACAAAGACTTCTTTGTTTTCCTTTGAAAATAACTTACTCATAACTGCTGCGTTCGATTATTTACTGGTTAAAAACACAAGATACTTAGACAACCCCTCGATAAGCATGTCGCTCACGCCATTACTTGTCAGCGTGGCGCCTGTTACCGCATCCACCTGCGTAGAGGGGTCGTCTACCTTCTTTACAACAGAGAGTGCCACTTTCCGGGTGCCCTCTGCGAACACCTTCTTTCCTTTAAACAGGTTCTGCCACTTCACGTTGTCTTTTATCTCCGCACCCAATCCGGCCGTTTCTCCTTCGTGATTGAAGTACGCTCCGTAAACAGTGTTCTTGTCTGCATCTAGTGCGATGAAGCCATTGATAGGTCCCCAAAGTCCCATACCGTAAACGGGTACGATGTACTTGGTTTGCCCGTCTACCTTACAAACGAACAAAGCCAAGCGGCCAGCCTTGTAATCGGCGCTGTTGAGCAAGAAACCGGCCTTCTCGCCGCCTTGTTCGCCTTTGGTGGTGACGTTCCCTTTGGTGTCTATTATCTCATCGGCCAATACCACTTCCTTATACTTCTGTGCAGCCTCTTCATCGCTTATGTTGCGAATGTTAAGCGCATAGAGCAATTGTTTCTTCTTATCCAGGGCCACGTTGATGTCTTGCTGAGGTTTCAACGCCTTAAAGACGAAAGCCAACAAGAAAGCAACGACAACGACGAGGATGGTAGAATATATCAGCGTATAGCCGTTGGAATTGGTGTTTAATCCTTTTTTCTTCACTTCTGCCATGATGTCATTTGTTGTTTTTGGTTAAACGTTTCATGCGCTTACTTATGTTTGCCTGCACCACATAATAGTCGATAAGGGGCGCAAACATGTTGGCAAACAGGATGGCCAGCATCATTCCTTCGGGATAGCCGGGGTTCATCACGCGTATGATAAGGGCCATTGCACCGATAAGGAATCCGTAAATCCATTGTCCGGTGTGGGTTCGGGCCGACGTAACGGGGTCGGTAGCCATGAATACGGCACCGAAACAGAAACCGCCCAGCACGATATGCTCGTACCAATCGATGCTGGTCATGCCCAAATGCTTAAACAACAAGGCCATTAAGATGCCTCCACCAAACACACTTCCCATAGTACGCCAACTGGCGATGCCCGTCCAAAGCAGGATAACAGCGCCTATGCCTATGGCAATCACGCTCGTTTCGCCTACACTGCCGGGGATAAAGCCGGTTATCATGTCGCTAAGGCTGTACGGAACGTTGGCTCCAACGCCAATCTCTCCCAAAGGCGTGGCGGCCGTAAAGCCGTCGGGCAGGTCGTAACCAAAGCCCAAGATGGAGCTGGAAGCCACCCAAACGGTGTCGCCCGTCATCTTCGAAGGATATGAGAAGAAGAGGAACGCGCGCGCGCAAAGCGCAACGTTGAAGATGTTCATACCCGTTCCGCCGAAAATCTCTTTGCAAAGGACTACCGAGAAGGCCACGGCGAGCACCAATATCCAAAGCGGACAGTTCACGGGAATAATCAATGGGATGAGAATACCCGTCACCAAATATCCTTCTTGTATCTCTTCGTGTTTCCATTGAGCCCAAGCAAACTCTATTCCTAACCCTACGGCGTAGCTTACAACCACCTTTGGCAACACGGCAAGAAAGCCGAAGAAGAACAAATCAAAGAAACTGGCATCGGCCAAATGACCTGCCGCCGCGTAGTTTTGATAGCCTACGTTGTACATTCCGAAGAGCAGAGCCGGCAAGGCGGCAATAACCACCATGCTCATGATGCGTTTCGAGTCGATGGAGTCGTGGATGTGCGTTCCCACTTTCGAAGTGGTGTTCGGCACATAGAGGAACGTTTCCAAGCCGTCAAAAATGCTTTGGAAGGCGTGAAGTTTGCCTCCTGGCTCGAATTTCGGCTTTATTTTATCTAAATATTGTCTTAATGCTTTCATACTGCTTTATGCATTTTCTTTACGTAACATGTTCAGCCCCTGGCGAACGATGCGTTGCAGTTCGAGTTTAGAACTGTCAACGAACTCTGCCAATGCGAAATCTTCGGGCGAAACCTCATAGATGCCCAGCTGTTCCATCTTGTCGATGTCGCCAACGATAATGGCTTTGATGAGGAACTCGCCGTAAATATCCATCGGCAACACACTGTCATATTCGCCACTCATGATAATATGGCGTTCGCCACCCTTCACGCGTGCATCCAAATCGTACTCCTTCTTGCCCATGAGCCAAGAGAAATAGCTGCGCGATGTGGAAAATTGGTTGGTGCGCGGCATTATCCAACCAAACATTTCGTTTGCGTCGGCACCTTCGGGAATGGCTGTTATCTCGGATGTTCTTACACCTACGCTGTCTTCCAAGCACGATTTCGTACCCGTTAAGGGGTTGCCATTGATAAGGCGAAGGTCTTCTTGGCGCGTCAAAGCATCTTTCAAAATCACCGAGAAAGGCGTTCCGATGAGCGCATCAACGTACATAGGCGATGCCATAGCACTGCCCCCAAGGGCGATTGTGCGGAGAAGATTGACCTTACCTGTATTGAACAGCCTTCCGAAGAAAATCACAAACGTGGGGTCGACCGTCCAAACCACTTCGCCCTTATTCACTGGCGAGATGTGATTTACCTGTACGCTAACGTTTCCTGCGGGGCATGGACCATCGAAAACCGTCACTTCCACGTCCTTGGCGTTCACCAACGCGTCGGCCTTTTGGTTCTTCCCTATTCCCAAATGGGTGGTTGCCATCTTCGAAAGGGCTGTCAATCCCGTTTGGAAATCGCGCTCGTTGCCCTGCAACTCGTATTCAAAGTTGTTGGCAAGGGGCATGTCGCGCAGTGCGGAAACAAAGATGGCCTTAGGCATTGCCTGCGGATTGGTAGACACGGCGTAAGGCAATTGGTATATATAGCCAAACAAACCTGCCTCCAACAAGGCGCTTTTCACTTCGTCGGCAGAGAGTGTCAACACGTCGCGCCGCCCGAAATCGTGATACTTCTGCACCTCGTCAGCCTGCAACCTGATGCCGAGTATCTTTCGTCTTTCGCCCCTATCAACGGCCTTAACCGTTCCGCTCACGGGCGATGCGAACCTCACCTCAGGAAAGTTCTTATCTACAAACAAGGCATCACCCACCTCTACACGGTCTCCTTCGTGTACAACAAGTTTAGGAACAACGCCTTCGAAGGTGTCGGGACGCACCACATATTCCGTGCATGCGCCTACAACGCGTTTCGTTTGGGCAGCTGTTCCTTTCAGGTGAATGTTTAAGCCTTTACGTAACTTAATGACATTTGCCATGATAAACTAATATATCTGATTTTAATGATTAATCTCTAGTCCTACCTTTTTGCCTGGGCAGCATTGCCTTTGCGCCCCAATAGCGGGGCAACAAACGCTTGCCTAACGGGTGCTCGCCTGCAAAACAAACACCGAAAGCGATGGATAGGAACACCACCCACCGCTTTATCGTTGCAAATATAATCAAAATAAAACATAATAAAAAGAAAAACGGTGGGTATATTTCTCATTAAGATTTTTTTGATGTAATTTTGCCAACCAAACAAAGCAATTGAGAAAGTTAAGACACATAATAAATATAATTTTATGGGCTGTGGTTGGCCTGTACTTCGTTTTTGTGGTTTTGCTGCATGTTCCCTTCATTCAGGCTTTTGTTGGGAACACCATCGGCGACGCCCTTTCGGAGAAGTTGGGTACCCACGTGTCGGTGGGCAAGGTGGATTTAGGCTTTCTTAACCGAATTATCATCGACGACCTCGTTATCAACGACCAGCAAAACCAACGCATGCTCGAGGCCACACGGCTCTCGGTAAAGCTTGATTACACCGCACTTGCAGCGGGAAAAATCCACATATCATCTGTTCAGCTATTCGGATTAAAAGCCAATCTCTATAAGCAAACAGCGCAAAGCCAACCCAATTTCCAATTCGCCATCGACTCGTTGGCATCCAAAGACACCACTTCTAACACACCTCTCGACCTTCGTATCAACACGCTCATCATCCGAAGGGGAAGTGCTAGCTACAATCAGCTCGACAAACCCAAGACAAAAACATTCTCTCCCAACCACATTTTGGCAACCGACATCAGCGCGCACATTGCGCTCGACGCCCTGACCAACGACAGTCTGAACCTCAACATCAAGGACCTGTCGTTCAAAGAACAGTCGGGGCTGCACGTTAAAGCCCTTACAGGCGTGCTTACCGCCAACAAACAGCAGGCAAGCCTGTTGCACTTAGCCTGCGTTTTGCCCTCAACCAACATCAGTTTCGGGCCACTCACGGCCTCATACGCCTTCAACGGCTCCCAGTTTCAGTCGCCTTCTTTTCAGTTCAGCGGCAGTTTGCAAAGGTCAAAGCTCACCCTGGCCGACCTTGCTTGTTTCTTACCCGAACTGAAAACCTCCACTAAGCCCTTCTTTCTCCAAGCCAGTGTGTCGGGCACAAGCACTTCCCTGCGTGTGAAAACGCTCGAAATATCCTCGCGCGAGAACAATTTCTCGCTCCAAGCCAACGGCTCTATCAGCAATTGGACATCCAAACTGCGCTGGGCAACCACCATCAGCCGACTTCGGGTGAGTGCCCAGGGCGTGCAATTTCTTTCAGACAACTTCGCCAACCACTTCAAAGTACCTGCCGTCATCAGTCGGTTGGGCAACATCGACTATGTGGGCGAGGCTGGCGGATATGGCCAAGACGTGGCCACCAAAGGCGTCATACGCACCGATGCTGGCATCGCAACAGTGGCTTTTGGCCGACACAACAACAATTTTTCGGGCAGGGTGGAAACCAATGCCTTAGACCTCGGCAAGATTTTGGCCGACAAACGCTTTGGAAACATTTCCACACAAATAGACGTTGACGGCAAGCTGCCCGCACGCGGCTCGGTATATGTAAAGGCAAAAGGCGACGTTAAGGAGTTTTTCTACAACGCATACAGCTATAAGAACATTGCCGTAGACGGCGAATGGGATAACGGAACCTTCGACGGAAAGCTGAACATCAAAGACCCCAACGTAAATTTCGACCTGCAAGGCCAGTTCAACCTTACATCGAAACAGCCCTTTGCCAAGCTAAAAGCCGAAGTAACAAACTTCAATCCCTCGGCCCTTAGCCTCACAAAGCTATGGCCCAACACGCAATTTAGCTTTGCCGTAATGGCCGACATCAAGGGTAACTCGCTCAATACGGCCAACGGAAGGGTGCAGCTAGACCGCTTTGCGATGCTGTCCGACACAAAAAGCTATAAGCTTAACGCCATATCCGTAGACGTAAGCAACAACAACCAACAGCATTCGCTGGCGGTGAACAGCGATTTTGGCAACATTCTGTTAACAGGCAAGTACGATTACAACACGCTGGCACAAAGCCTAACCAACCTTATCGGCAGCAAAGTGCCCACCATGCCTGGCCTCCCGAAGGTAACTAATACCCAAACCAACAACTTCACCATCAGCGCCAATGTAGACAATACCGACTGGTTGCAACACATTTTCAACGTTCCGCTAAACATCAAGCGTCCCATCAACTTTGCCGCCAGCATGAACGATGCACAAAAAACGCTCAACATCACCCTCAAAGCGCCCAGTTTCAGCTACGACGGGCACCGCATTGAGGGCGGCGAAATGACGGTCAGCACGCTGAACGACACACTCAAACTGGCTGCACAAGCCATAAACGTGGCCGAAAACGGCAAAAAAACATGGTGCAACGTGCAAGCCTCGGCGGCCGACAACAAGATTTCGTCTACCGTTTCGTTCGACAACCTGCGCAAGCCCTTGCTAAAAGGCGAACTGAAATGGCAAACCACATTCTTTAAGAACGACGAAGGCGAGGCCACTGCCCAAGCAACGTTCCAACAATCGGACATAACCGTGGGCAATGCCATTTGGCAAGTGAAACCTTCGCAGGTAACATACAGCAAAAATCGCGTGCTGTTCGACAAGTTCGCCATTGCGCGCGGCAAGCAACTCATCGCCATAGACGGAGCCGCAACCAACAATGCGCACGACTCGCTCATGGTCGAACTCAAAGATGTAGACGTTAGCTACATGCTCAACCTGGTTAATTTCCATGCCGTAGAGTTTGGCGGACGTGCCACTGGCACAGCCATCGTAAAGACACTTTTCAACAATCCCAACGCATACGCCAACTTGCGGGTGAACGATTTCACCTTCGAAGAGGGCGACATGGGTACGCTGGTTGCCGGGGTAAAGTACAACAACGAGAAAGGAAACGTGGAAATAGATGCCATTGCCAGCGACGGATTGAACGCCAGAACCTTTATCAACGGTTATGTTTCGCCCAAACACAACAACATCGACCTGGCCATCAAGGCCAACAACACCAACATCGCCTTTATGGAAACCTTTTGCAAGAGTTTCATGCACGGCGTTAAGGCCTACGCCAACGGCGAGGTGCGCCTCTCGGGGCCGTTAAGCTACATCAATCTTACAGGGCAGTTGGTGGCCAACGGCAGCTTTACCATGACCCCTTTGAACACCGTTTACACGCTGACAAACGACACGGTGCACTTTGTACCCAACAGGATAGACCTCAACGCTTGCCGCTTTACCGACCGAAATGGAAACGTTGGCACGCTAAGTGGTGAGATTAGGCACGACCACCTTACCGACCTAAGCTACAACCTCAGCGTAAAGGCCAACAATTTGCTGGCATACGACACCAAGACCTTTGGCGAAAACACCTTCTATGGAACGGTGTACGCTACGGGAACTTGCAACATTAGGGGGCGGAGTGGAGAAGTAAACATCGACATCGATGCCACACCCAACCGCAATTCTGTACTGGTTTACAATGCGGCCAGCCCGCAAACCGTAAACAACAACTCGTTCATTCATTGGGGGGCTGATGCGCTGCTCACCGCCGAAGAGCAGAAAGCGCAGGAGCCCGAAACCGAAGACCAAGCGCATAACGACAACCAAACGGCCGACATACCAACCGACCTGCACCTCAACTTCTTGGTGAACTGCACGCCCGATGCCACGATACGGCTCATCATGGACAAGCAAAGCGGCGACTACGTCTCGCTAAACGGCTATGGCGTACTAAGGGCCACCTATTATAATAAAGGCGCATTCGACATGTTTGGCAACTTCGCCATCGACCACGGCGTGTATAAACTCACCATACAAAACGTGATTAAGAAAGACTTCACCTTCGAACAGGGCAGCACCATCGCCTTTAATGGCGACCCCTATGCAGCCCGACTCAACATGAAAGCCATCTATACGGCCAACGGCGTGAGCCTTTCAGACCTCAACCTTGGCAAGAGTTTCTCTAACAACAACATTCGCGTTAACTGCCTGATGAACATCACAGGCACCCCAGCCGCGCCCAAAGTGTCGTTCGACCTCGACTTGCCCACCGTCAATTCTAACGCCAAACAAATGATATATAGCCTTATCAATGGCGAAGAAGAAATGAATCAGCAGGTGCTTTACCTTCTGGCCGTGGGGCGTTTCTATACACAGGGGCGCAACAATGCCGACTTGGGCAACAGCAGCACTCAAAGCACGACATCGTTGGCCATGCAAAGTTTGCTTAGCAGCACACTTAGTCAGCAGCTTAACAACGTGCTTGGAACGGTTGTAAACAACACCAACTGGAACTTCGGGGCAAACATTGCCACAGGCGACGATGGTTGGGGAAATGCCGAATACGAAGGATTGCTCAGCGGTAGGTTGCTCAACAACCGCCTGCTGATTAATGGTCAGTTTGGCTATCGCGACAACGTGAACACCACCAAGAGTTTCATTGGCGACTTCGACATCCGCTATCTGCTATTCCCAAGCGGCAACTTGGCCATCAAAATGTACAACCAAACCAACGACCGCTACTTTACACGCAACAGCTTGAACACGCAAGGCATAGGCTTGATTTTGAAAAAAGACTTCAATGGTTGGAAAGACCTCTTTGGAATAACAAGCCGAAAGAAGAAGAAACCCAAGGCCGAAAAGAAGAAATAGCGGTATTGCCTGCGCGTTGAACATGCTTAAAGGATGTTCGGCGCGGCAAAACCGCCCCTCGCCTACCCCCTTATGCCCCCTTATATATCAGCTTGTCTACTCATCAACTGGTTAACTTGTCAACCCGACAACAAGTTAACTGGTTAACTTATCTACTTATTAACTTGTCAATTCGTCTACTGGTTAACTTGTCTACTCGTCTACAGGTCAACTTGTCTACTTGTAAATTTGTCAACTCATCAACTGGTTATCCAATCAACTCACCATCCCCTTTTTGTCATCTTTTCAGCACAAACTCCAACACAAAAAGTGGCATTAAAATCATCCAGCCTGCCACTCGGCCGCAAATAATGGAGTATTGCAAGGGGTTATTAAGGTAAAAATGGACACTGCACACAACAGTGTGCAAGCCATTTTAATACTGCATAAATACACAAACGATGCAAAACAATTGCGCTTTTGCAGTAAAAAGTAAGGCAAAATGCAGCAAAACGCAGTGCAAAATGCAGCAAAACGCAGTGCAAAACGCTGCAAAACGCAAGGTAAAACGCTACAAAATGCAGAGCGAAATGCCGCAAATTGCAAGCCAAAGGTGAAAAATAGCAGTTCCCACAAAGGTGATGTTATGTTTATACGGCATAAATATTCAGGCTACAAATGCAAACTAGCAGCACCAAAACATGGTAAATTCGATGCAAAACGCCCATTTTGGAGGTGATAAAATTGGCGAGCCACGGAGCAAAGAGAAATGCAAAGTGATACAAAACGCACACAAGATGCGCAAATTTGGACAGAACGAAACGACCACGAAAGCACAAAATGGCCCTAAACGGATGGTTTTAGGTCCCGATTTGCGCTAGAATGGAGCGGCGGGAAAGAGCGTTTTGTAAAATATATTTACCCCTCTTAGGCTATTCAAAAAACACCCTACAACTTTCCCCTTGCCGCCCTACTTCTTACTACTTACTACCCTACTACCTACTCCTCTACAACATGTACCATTTTTTCGATACCCAACCACGTTTTGCTACCCACAAATGGGGCATAAATCCAAAATATTATTGTAACTTTGCCCTGTACTTTGGTACACGAGAGGAGTGTTTATCTTGGTTTTGCATCACAAAGATACCACACTCCTCTAAATTTTAGGCCGGCTCCACACATTGCCTTTGGGGCTCTTGCAAAGCACAAAGACAAATACAACTTGGCGAAGAGCAGTAAACAAGGCACAAGTAGCAACGGCCGCACGAACAAACCGTACAACTTGAAAGCAAAAGAGAAACAATAAACAACTAGATAAAATGAAACCTGAAAGATTGGAACACATATCGACAGACGGCAGTAAGCTGAGCCTTGATGCGCTCTTTCGGATTGCACCATCGTGTTTCACCGAAGTGAAGGACGAGAAAACGGAGTCTGTTAAGCACGTTGTAAATAAAAAAAACGCTGCAACAACCGCTTGGCGATGATGCCGTGGAAGACGCAGAAGAGATGTACCAGTTTACCTGACCCGGCAAACAGGCTGCCCGTCGCGAGGCTGCCGCGCCCATCACCGACACTTTGTCAAGGTGATTTAGCTGCCATCAGTTCATAATTAGTTAAGCAGACATGGAAGAAAACAATATGATAATTATCTACACGGATGAAAGCGGCTTGACCAGATTGGACGTAAGGCTCGAAGACGAGACGTTGTGGCTTACGCAGGCACAGATGTGCGAGCTATATCAAACCAGCAAGTCGAATGTCAGTGAGCATATCAAGCACATATTTGAAGAAGGTGAATTGCAGGAAGATGCAGTTGTTCGGAAACTCCGAACCACTGCTGCCGACGGCAAGGCGTATCTTACCTCATTCTACAACCTCGATATGATTATCGCACTTGGCTATCGGGTACGCAGCATCATTGCCACGCGCTTTCGCCAATGGGCAACTCAGCGGCTTAGAGAATACATTGTTAAGGGCTTTACGCTAGACGACGACCGACTGAAACAACTGGGTGGCGGTGGGTATTGGAAAGAACTGCTGGCACGCATCCGCGACATACGCGCAACGGAGAAAGTGTTGTATCGCCAAGTGCTGGAAATATATGCCACAAGCATCGACTACGACCCGCGCGCAACGGTATCGCAGCTGTTTTTCCAAAAAGTTCAAAACAAAATTCACTATGCCATCCATGGCCATACGGCTGCTGAACTGATTGTAGAGCGTGCCGATGCCGAGAAAGATTTCATGGGCTTGCTTACGTTTAAAGGCAACCAACCCACACTAACGGAAGCACGCACCGCCAAGAACTACCTCAACGAAAAAGAACTACGCGCATTGGGACAACTGGTTTCGGGCTATTTAGACTTCGCGGAACGACAGGCAGAGCGAGAGCAACCGATGACCATGAACGACTGGGCCAACTATCTGGACCGAATACTCACTATGACTGGCGAACAACTACTGCAAGATGCAGGCAAGGTGACGCACGATGAGGCCATGAAACACGCTACAAACGAATATCGCCGCTACAAGCAACGCACCATCAGCGACGCCGAACGCGATTATCTGGAAGCCATCAAACGCTTAGGAAACATCAATAAGAAGGGAAACGAGCATGAGAATTAAACCCAAATTGGTCAGTGTATGATAAGGTGATGAAGTATGACCGAGCGGATGGGAGTTCAGTCAATTGCGTACACAGAAACTTTGAAATCCCCTCGGACGGAAACCTGCTCTGGGGGATTATCCGTTGCAAAAAAGCTTCTAGAGCAAAGGTATCGGCGAGGGGATACCCTACGTTGGTTTGCGAATTGATGTCGCACGCTTCATTAATCATACGGGATGCGTGCTACAACACACCGCTTTTCCTTCGACAATGTAAGCGAACTGTTGGTTATTAATGAGTTAATGGGCGGAGCACACCTTATATATATATAAATCCAACAAAGCCAGCACAGATGATTTGGTTGCTAAATTGCAGTCAAATCGAAAAAAAAGGCGGAAATAATTTGCAGGTTCGAAAAAACATAGTACCTTTGCAGCGCATTTAGAGAAATGCCTTAGTAAAACAAGCTGCGGGAATAGCTCAGTTGGTAGAGCACAACCTT
>NZ_KV815075.1:22552-40937 GCF_001814145.1 Prevotella sp. HMSC073D09
GGGGTCGCGAGTTCGAGTCTCGTTTTCCGCTCAACATTCTGAATAACACTAGTTGCTGCCCAGGTGGCGGAATTGGTAGACGCGCACGTTTCAGGTGCGTGTGTTTAACAGCGTGCAGGTTCGAGTCCTGTTCTGGGCACATTTATTCAGATTGACTTATGATGGAGAGGTGGCGGAATTGGTAGACGCGCTACTTTGAGGGGGTAGTGAAAATTGCTTCGTGGGAGTTCGAGTCTCCTCCTCTTCACATTTGTATTTTTTATTTAGTGACGCGGGAATAGCTCAGTTGGTAGAGCACAACCTTGCCAAGGTTGGGGTCGCGAGTTCGAGTCTCGTTTTCCGCTCTTACAGAGAAACATATTTATCAATGAATTTATACTTAAGATATTTTGATAAGGAAACGTTAGTTGATAATGTAGAAAAAGCACTTGACTTTCTTCAATCTATCCCGGAAATAGGCATGAACATCGACTTGGAAAACGATATCCGTGACTATGTGGCTAGTGATGTGTATTATCCTAAACGTTATAAAGTTCGCCCACGAGTTTATTTCATCATCATCAAGACCGTTGCAGCTACAATGCTCGACTTTAAGCAGAAAAAGGCCGTACAACAGTTGCCCGTAAGCAATGGGTACGACAGACGCGACTTGGCTGCAACAGCTATGACGCGCCTAACAGAGGAACGACCGGGATGGTACGAAGGCGAACTAGACTTCAAACGCGTGGTGCTTGTTCCATCTACGGGCAAATACGAGTATCGCGACACCCATTTCGTGGTTCAATGCAAAGCCATGTCGGGACAAGACTGCTACGACCGCATGATAGACAACCTAAGCGAGCGCGTGGACAGACGTTCGCAATTCCCCTCACCCAAAGGAAAGAATTTTAGGTTTAGGTACTTGGGCAGATGGAAATAAACTTAATGGCCAGGGCTATATGAATAAGGTGATGCTGATAGGGAACGTTGGGAAAGACCCCGAAGTTCATTATTACGAGGCCGATACGGCTGTGGCGCAAGTTTCATTGGCCACAACCGAACGGGGCTACACGCTGCAAAACGGCACGAAAGTGCCCGACAGAACAGACTGGCACACGGTAGTGTTTTGGAAAAGCTTGGCCAAGACTGTTGAAAAATACGTGCATAAGGGCGACAAACTGTATGTTGAAGGCAAGGTGAGATACAGAAGTTACGACGACAAACAAGGCAAACGCCAATATGTAACCGAGATTTGGGCAGACAGCTTGGAAATGCTTACACCCAAAAACCTAAGCAGACAAGAGCCGCAAGCCCACGAGTCAAGTGCCCGAACGGAACAGTCGGAAGAGCAGAAAGACAATCAATTACCATTTTAACATTGTTCGTAGATTTTGGATACCTCCTTTTTCTATAATGCATTCTCAGACATATACGTACAACATCCAACGATGGGTGTTGTTTTTGCGTTTGTCTTGGCAATAGTTCTGCTTGGCGTTTCGGGCTTTGCCAGTGGTTCGGAAATTGCGTTTTTCAGCCTTTCGCCATCCGACATTTCCGAACTCGACTTGGAAAAGAGCCTTAAAGACAAAAACATCAACATGTTGCGTGAGGACTCGGAACGCACGTTGGCCACCATCCTCATCACAAACAACTTTGTGAATGTTACCATAATCATGTTGCTTAACTACGTGTTTGCCAACATCGTGCACTTTGGTCCGCGGGCCTATTGGCTGCAATTCCTCATCCTAACCATCCTCCTCACTTTCCTTTTGCTGCTCTTTGGCGAAATCATGCCCAAGGTGTTGAGCCGACAAGCCCCCTTGTTGTTCTGCCGCAGGAGTGTTGCGGGCGTGCTGTTTCTCCGAAAACTCTTTTGGCCACTCGAAACAGTGCTCCTCAAAACGGGTATGCTGGCCGAAAAAATGATGGGAAAAGAAAGTGTTACGCTAAGCGTTGACGACTTGGAACAGGCCTTGGAGCTAACCAACAAAGAAGAACTGAAAGACGAAGAGAAACTGTTGCAAGGCATCATACGTTTTGGTGACGAAACGGCTAAGGAGATAATGACCAGCCGAAAAGACATTGTGGACATCGACATCAAGTGTAATTTCAGCGAAGTGCTGGAAAGTATCAAGGAAAACAATTACAGCCGAATTCCTATATATCAAGACAACACGGACAATATAAAAGGAGTGCTGTATGTAAAAGACCTCTTGCCGCACCTAACGAAACCGCATACGTTTAGGTGGCAGAGCCTGATTAGGCCGCCATATTTCGTTCCCGAAACGAAAAAGATTGACGATTTGTTGCGCGATTTCCAAGAGAACAAAATACATATTGCCATTGTTGTAGACGAATTTGGCGGCACTAGCGGACTTGTTACGCTAGAAGACATCCTCGAAGAAATAGTTGGAGAGATTAATGACGAGTACGACGACGAGACGGAGAAGACCTATACCAAGTTGAATTACAACACGTTTATCTTCGATGGTAAAACGCTGTTGAGCGATTTGTGCAGGATACTCGAAGTGGATGACGAGGAATTTAGTGAGGTTGAAGGCGGTGCCGACACACTGGCCGGCCTTCTTCTTGAACTTAAAGGCGACTTCCCCTCGATTGGCGAACGCCTGAATTACAAGAATTACCTGTTCGAAATACTCGCCATCGAAGAGCGCCGCATAAGTAGAGTGAAGGTTGTTGTTCATCCTTAACCCCTCTCAATACGCTCTACATCAATTGTTTCTCGCCCCTACATTTCCCCTATACCCCCCCCCGCGCTCTAAGAGATTTATGCACCTGCTGTGTTTCTCTTATGTCTTTTAATACATTTAATTCCCCATTATGCCCCTTTTGCGTATAGAGCGTTTAGGCGAAGATGCCACCCTTGGACTGTGGACTTTGACCGAAGAAGAACGTTTCTTCTTCGACAACTATCCATGCCTGAACGGCTTTCGAAAGGAGATAAACACCATCGGAAGTAAACAAAGGCGCATGGAGAAACTGGCAACACGAGCCTTACTCATCGAAATGACGAAAAACACAAAACTTACTATTGAACACGACAGCAACGGAAAGCCCCTAGTTAAGGGCTATCATGTGAGCATAAGTCATACCAAGGGACTTGTGGCACTGATGCTTTCTACTACTCGCGAAGTAGCAGTAGATGTTGAATACGATAGCAACAGGGTGAGCAGAATAGCCCATAAGTTTGTCAACACCAATGAAACGATGCCCACCAACGCCCACCTTTTATTGGCATGGTGTGCCAAAGAAACCATTTTCAAATACTTTTCATCCGATAATTTGTTGTCGTCTGACATCTATTTGAAGCCTTTCAAGGTCGAAGATAATGGTACTATCGTTGGCAGAAACCTCAAAAGAAACCTTCTTGTTTCTGCTCGTTATTCTCGTTTTAATGGTTTCACGATGGTTTGCATATAAGCCAACTGCCAACTTGCACAGCAAAATAAAGCACACTTTCCCCTACCCCATCAACCGAACGATGCAGGATGTGAGGCGTTGCAACAAACGCTTTTATCCCTCATTTAAAGACAAAGCAACCCTAAAATCAAGATAAATAGTGTCAATCGTTATGTAAACTTGTATAAAATGCGTAACTTTGCGGTATAATCTAGACGAAAATGAAGAAAAGATATCTTATATTTACGCTCATCTTAGCTTGTTTATGCACCACTGGTTACGCGCAAAGAAAAAAGGCGAGAGCCACGGTTAAGCCCAAACCACAACCAGTGCAACTAAGCGCAGCCGACCTATTGTACCGCAATATGCTGGGTGCAACGGCCAAAGTGATGTTTGTTGACAGTGTTGTTGTGGAGAAATCGCGTTTCCTTTCGAGCATTCCACTGAACCCAGAGGCAGGAACACTGATGTCCTACCCCGCCTTCTTTAAGGAACATAAGTACCTGGATGGTTCTGTTTATGAGAACGAATTTAAGAACACCATCTACTATTCGGAAGGCGATTCCACACGAAGGTCGGCCATTTATACTTCCGACCGCATCGGAACAGAATGGAGCGACCCACAAAGACTCAGCGAAATAGGCGACGAATTTGAACAACAAAACTACCCTTTCCTCATGGCAGACGGCATAACCCTGTTTTTTGCAGCCAAGGGAGCCAACAGTTTGGGTGGGTACGACCTCTTTATGACGCGCAAAGACGGAGAAACGGGTAAGTTTTTTCAACCCGAAAACTACGGAATGCCGTTTAACTCTACCGCCAACGACTATCTGCTGGCCATCGACGAGATGGACAACCTGGGCTGGTTGGTGAGCGATAGGTTTCAACCCGAAGGCAAAGTGTGCATCTACACGTTTGTACCAACAGCCCAACGTCTATCGTTCAAGGAGGGCGAAGTGAGCCAACAGCAACTGGAATCGTTGGCCAAGCTAAGCAGCATCGCCCAAACATGGTCGTTTGGTAATAGGGAGCAAGCCCTAAAAAGCATCGAATCGCTCAAAGCACGTGGTGCAAAGACTGCGAAGACCACAGCTTTTCGTTTCCCCATCAACGATGCAAAAGTGTACACTTCCCTATCCGACTTCAAGACAAAGCAAGGGAAGGAACTATACATGGAACTCACCGAGTTATATAAAAAACAGGCCAAGGCCGTGCAGACACTAGAAGAGAAACGCGCCATCTACCACAAGGGACGCTACAACGAGGCCGAGGCTATTAAAGCTTTGGAGAAAAACGTTGAGCAGTTGGACGCCAAAATACACAGCACGGAGAAGGCCATCAGAAACTACGAGAACAAGTAGAACGACAGATATAACGAGGTTGTGCATGAACTCAGAAAGTTATGAACCTACGATCTCATGACTTTATAAACCCACAAAACTCATGAACTCATGACCTTACGGGCTGATAAACTGACGAACTTACAAACTCATGAACGCATAAGCTCATGAACTTACAGCCTCATTCATACCTTTAATTCATTCAATATTATGCCTAAATTCTTTGCAGAGTCTGAACTCATCATCAACGGAGACGGAAGTATTTTCCATCTCCACGTAAAGCCCGAACAACTTGCCGACAAGGTTATCTTAGTGGGCGACCCAGGAAGAGTGTCGCTCGTTGCCTCGCATTTCGACAGTAAAGAGTGCGACATCGAGAGCCGCGAGTTCCACACTATCACAGGAACCTACCACGGAAAACGTATCTCTGTGGTTAGTACGGGTATTGGATGCGACAACATTGACATCGTGCTAAACGAACTGGACGCGCTAGCCAACATCGACTTTAAAACCAGAACGGAGAAAGAACAGCTACGCCAACTTACCTTAGTGAGGATTGGAACCTGCGGCGGACTGCAAGAATACACGCCCGTTGGCACATTCATCGCTAGCGAAAAGAGCATTGGCTTTGATGGTTTGCTTAACTTTTACAGCGGTCGTAACGACGTTTGCGACCTGCCTTTCGAAGAAGCTTTCAAACAGCACATGCAATGGAACCCACAATTATGCGCGCCATACGTTATCGATGCCGACAAAGAAACCCTCGAACGAATTGCCGGCGACGAGATGGTACGAGGTGTTACCATCGCCTGCGGTGGCTTTTTCGGTCCCCAAGGCAGAGAGTTGCGCATACCACTGGCCGACCCTAAGCAAAACGAAAAGGTAGAAAGCTTTGAATACAATGGCTATCGCATCACCAATTTCGAAATGGAAAGCAGTGCATTGGCAGGTCTTGCCCGACTGATGGGACATAAAGCCGTAACCTGTTGCATGGTAATTGCCAACAGACGAGCAAAGAACGTGAATGCTAACTATAAGAACTCGATAGACGAACTAATAAAACTGGTACTCGAAAGAATTTAAAGAAATGCAAGCCCCATTAAACGACCGTCAAACAATATGTGCCTTGGCCACTTCTGCTGGCGGGGCTTTGGGCGTGATACGCGTGTCGGGTAACGATGCCATCGACATCGTAGACCGCGCCTTTAAAGCGCCCAAAGACAAAAAATTGCATGCACTACCACCACAAACAGTGCAATACGGACACATTGTAGACGAAGGAGAGCAAACCATCGACGAAGTTCTCGTTACGTGCTTTCGCGCTCCGCATTCGTACACGGGCGAAAATTCAGTGGAGATTTCGTGCCACGGCTCCGCCTATATACTAAACGAAGTGCTTAAACTACTGGTGAGATTGGGATGTCGGCAAGCGCAACCAGGCGAGTTTACACAACGTGCTTTCCTTAATGGAAAGATGGATTTGAGCCAAGCCGAGGCCGTGGCCGACCTCATTGCAGCCACCAATAGGGCCAGTGCGCAGTTGGCTTTGGGCCAACTGCGCGGCCATTTCTCTGGCGAACTCGCTGCACTTAGAGACAAGTTGCTGCACATAACGTCGCTAATTGAGCTGGAACTAGATTTCAGCGACCAAGACGTAACCTTCGCCGACCGCCAAGAATTGCAAGCCTTGGCCGAAGAAATTCGCACAAAAATAGCAACGCTCGCCACTTCGTTCGAAACAGGAAGGGCGATAAAGGCAGGCATATCGGTGGCCATCGTGGGCAAAACCAACGTTGGGAAAAGCACTTTGCTTAACCGATTGCTGAAAGAAGAACGTGCCATCGTCAGCGATATTCATGGCACTACGCGCGACGTGATTGAAGATACCATACAGATTAACGGCATCAACTTCCGCTTTATCGACACGGCAGGCATTAGAAAGACAAGCGATGAGATTGAGTCGTTGGGCATAGAACGTACTTATCAAAAGCTAACCGAGGCCGCCATTGTGCTTTGGGTGATAGACAAAGTGCCCGCATTAAGCGAAATAGAAGAGATGAACGCGCACACGCGAGGTAAGCGCCTCATTGTTGTTTCAAACAAAACCGACGCACAATCGTTTGTCTTCCCTTCTTTCTCTTGGACCGAACAGCCCACATTCGTATCCGTTTCGGCCAAGTTTAACACCAATATCGAAACCCTAGAAACTTGCATCTACAACGCGGCAAACATTCCAGAGATACACGAAAACGATGTGGTTGTTACCAACGTACGCCATTATGAGGCCCTTTCGCACGCGCTCACAAGCATCCAACGCGTCCTCGAAGGCATCGCTCTCGACCTCAGCGGCGACCTTCTTGCCGAAGACCTGCGCCAATGTCTGCATTTCCTAGCCGAGATAGCAGGGGGCAGCATCACCTCTAATGAGGTTCTTGGCAACATCTTTAAGCATTTTTGCATCGGAAAATGATTGTAATATAATCACTTTTATCTACAAAACAAAAGACATGGAAAGAACCGATTTTATTGAAAACAGAATTGATGTTGTGAAAAACATCTATACGCTATACGCTTATGCAAAGAGTGATATTGCAGAGGATAAAGAATGGGCTTTGGAACGTTTCAAACGTGGAAAATGGTTTGTGGTAGAACCATTTGGAAACACCTTGCTTTTTGCTCCAAGCCGATTTGTTGGTTACAAGAACAACACAATAGAGAAACATACAAAAAAACACGGAGATGGTACACAAACCAATTCCAAGTTTCTAGAATTAAAATTGTACAAAGAATTAGCAGATGATTTCCTATCAGAGCAATTTGAAAGTTTCATGGCAACGCTAGGAATAGAAAAAGACACCCCCAAGTTTCTTATACCTTATAATGCTAACATCAAAGATTTACAACAACAACGCAAATGCTATTTTATTTGCCCTACACATTGTCAGGGACAAAAAGAGGAGGCATGGCAAAGTTTCTTGTCTAAGAACATCATGTCAATAGGCTGGAATAGTACAGATTACACGGACTATAACATAGACAAAATTAAACAGGAATATCAAAATGACTCTGCGGCGATTAGGGCTTTCACGTTAATAAAACAAATTAACGAGGGGGACATCGTATGCTGTACAAATAACAACCATGGGTTATGGGGCATTGGAATTGCCTTATCTCAATACAAATACGAGAAACATATTCACTATGCAGGAACAGATGAAGAAGGGAATGACTCTTTCTATTCACATTATACAGATGTGGCTTGGCTGTGCTTTAACAAACAGGGGTATATACATGTTACCGAATTGGGCATAAAATCACCTGAAACGCAATGGTCGCCTTACGTAACACTGAGCAAGAAAGACGAAATTCCTCATTACATACAGGACTATTTGCTAAAAAACAACAAAAAAAAGGAAATGGTCGACAGATACGTAAAGTTGTTAGAAACGAACAAGAATCTCATCCTAACCGGTGCTCCTGGAACTGGAAAAACTTACTTGGCAAAAGGCATAGCAGAGGCAATGAACGCAGAATATGAGTTCGTTCAATTTCATCCATCATATGATTATACAGACTTTGTTGAAGGATTGCGTCCTACTCCGCCTGACGGAAATGGCAACATAGGGTTTGAAAGAAAAGATGGCGTATTCAAAGAATTTTGCAAAAAGGCAATAAAAGGCAAGAGCTGTTTCGTAGCATTAAAATCTATTTCAGACGCGATACAGGCCTTTAAAGACGAATTAAGAGAAAAAGGAAACGTCGACATCAAAAGTTTCAGAAGTAATACGATCATTAAAACTGCACTAAACGAAAATCAACTCATCTCTGTTCCTGACAAATCAGGATGGAGTATTTCAGATAGAAGAATGTCTGACTACATCGCAAACGGAGTTTGGCATCCTAATGACACATATATAAAGTCAATTGGAGACTATATAAAAGATCATTATCTTAGCAACCAACCTAACGACATTCAAAATGATCCATCAAAGAAGTTCGTCTTCATCATTGATGAAATAAATCGTGGGGAAATGTCAAAGATATTTGGAGAGCTTTTCTTCAGCATTGATCCTGCTTATCGGGGAGGAAAGGGAATGGTTAAAACGCAATATCAAAATATGATAAGCGATAAGACGGATCCGTTTTGTGAATATTTCTTTGTTCCTGAAAATGTGTACATCATCGGAACAATGAACGATATAGACAGAAGTGTTGAAAGTATGGATTTCGCCATGCGCCGACGTTTTGCATGGGAAGAAATAAAGGCTAACGAAAATACAGCAATGTTAGACGAATTTCAAGAAATGAAAGACGAAGTGGTTGAAGTAATGAGGCGTCTAAATGCCGCGATATGGGACGAAGAAACCAATACGGGCATTGAGGGGCTTAACTCGGCATATCATATTGGCGGAGCATATTTTAGCAAACTAAGCCTTTACCTAAACGAAGACCATTCAAACAAGACGGCCGCCTACATGCATCTTTGGGATAACCATCTGAAAGGGGTTCTTTTCGAGTATCTAAGAGGTACTGCCAATGCAATGGAGAATTTAGATATGTTGCAGCAGATATATTATAAGGGGAACAACAATGATGAAATTAACTGATAATGCCTCATATTCTTCAGCGCCCGACAATCTTGAAACGTTTCTATCATTGCAAAATATCGCAAATAAGAAGATATCAGACATTCTAGATGAGAATGAAAATAGCCTACTTATCTACCCTTATTCATTCGACAAGTGCGAGGATAGCATTGGTCAGCAATACCTTCTGTCACTACAAACTCATTGGAAAGGGAAACAATGCACCAAAGCCACCTTGCAAACAGGCAACACAATAGGCTTTATTAGTGCCAACGGACACGCTATTTCCATCCATTCACGCTTTTCTCCAAAAGCAGAAGAAGACTTTTTCTTGCATTATATGCTTCAAAAAGTTTTGTCTATAAACATCGTCAATCTTTCACACAGTACAACGGATGAGCCCACATTCAACTTTCTACTGTACCTATTCCCAAAACTTCTCAACGATGCATTAATGCAAGGAATATACAAAGAATATCAACGAAATGAATATAACGACGCCAATCTGCGGGGCAAAATAGACATTAGCAGACATCTAAAAAGGAATTTGCCTTTTAATGGGCGTGTTGCATACCGCACACGAGAGTTTAGTCATGATAATCATGTAACCCAATTGATACGTCACACAATTGACTATATCAGCAAAAGCAAATTAGGAAAGGAGGTATTAGAAAACAACGCAGAGACTCGCACATGCGTAGCACAAATCATTGCTGCAACGCCACGCTACAATAAACAGGAAAGAGAAAAGGTTATAAAAAGCAATTCAAAAACCATAAGCCACCCTTATTACTCTCGTTATACGCCTCTTCAAAAACTATGCCTACGAATATTGAGGAATGAGAAAGTAAAGTATGGGGTACAGGATAATAAAATACATGGTGTAGTGTTCGATGCATCCTATCTATGGGAGGAGTATATTGCCACCATTCTTACAAAAGAAGGCTTTAAACATCCCAACAACAAAAAAGGGTCTGGCCGCATTTATCTGGCTAAAAACAAAAAGATTCCACGCTATCCAGACTTTTATAGGGAACAAGATAGCATCGTTATTGATGCAAAATATAAGTGGGACGCCAACCGAGATGATACACATCAAATGATCAGCTACATGTATCGACTGAAAGGAAGACGTGGAATATTCATTCATCCAAGTCATACTAATGGCCAAGAAGTATCTTATTTACTAGGTCATGGAGAAGAGAATAGTGCCGAACTACAAACATATCATTATTCCATACCCCAGACGGCAAGTGACTACAGCAAGTTTACAGCAGACATGAAGTATTCGGAAGTAGCACTTAAATCGCAATTCCAACTTAAAATATAGTTATGGGAGAGGTGAACCTATATACATTCCACTCTTCTTAACTGAAATAACAGGGGACAGTATATGCCTATCAGAACCTTCTCCAACAAGGAATTGGCCTTTTGGAGAAGGCTCGTTTAAAACACGTAAGCTACTTAATAAATCTCTTCTAACGCCCCTGTTTCGGAATCAATGATAAACCCACGAACCACAACATCTTTTGGAACTAGCGGATGAGTTTTGATGGTATCTACGGTTTTGCGCACAGAAGTATGCGTATCTTTAAAACCTTCAAGCCAAGAGTTGAGGTCTATTCCACATTTACGGATGGTGTTTAGCGTCTCGTCTGTTATGCCACGGGCAATCATTTCGTGGTGAAAGTGGTCGTAGTTCATGTGGCAAGCACCGCAATGCGAGTGAGCCACCACCATGATTTCTTTCACACCCAGTTCGTAAATGGCCACAATAAGACTTCGCATGGCCGAATCGAAGGCAGAAATAACCAAGCCTCCTGCATTCTTGATAATCTTTGCATCACCGTTTTTTAGTCCCAATGCTGCGGGAAGAAGTTCGGTAAGTCTTGTGTCCATGCAAGAAAGCACAGCCAATTTCTTGTCTGGATACTTATCCGTGATATACTTTTCGTAGCCTTTTTGCGCCACAAAAGTCTTGTTGTGGTTCATAATCTGGTCTATCATAACCTAGGTATTTAGTGTTGAAACTTGTTTATTTCATTAAATGCTTAAAGCGCTTGCAATAAAATTGCGAATGCTAATTTACAACATTTTCCCCTACCTTATGCTAAGTTGGCATAAATAACTGCCCATCTACAAAGTATTATTAACAATTCAAAGACCATTCCATGCAGGTGCATACAGCAATTACAACGTGCCAAGAGTTGTTTTTGCTTTACCTTGAAAGCTTAGGCTAAGGATGCGACACAAAAACAAGAGCAGTTTCAGATACATTATGCAAGAAGGTGGATTTCAGATAATTTACTGTAACTTTGCATTAGCAAAGAACAAACTCACGTCAAAGAACGCCAATCAACTTCGATGACGTAACGTTTAAAAATAAAATAGATAAACAATAGATTATGACTAAGGTATTTGTAATGTCAACCTGTCCGGATTGCGTTCAGGTAAAGGCACAACTGGCGGATAATCCTGCCTACGAATTGATAGATATTGGTGAACACGTAAGAAACTTAAAGCAATTCTTGGCCCTTCGCGACAACAACCCTGCGTTTGCCGAGGTTAAACAACATGGTAGCGTTGGTATTCCGTGCTTTTTGCTGGAAAACGGAAACGTGCAGTTTGCCTTAGACGACATAAAGATAGAAGACGCTCAGGAAGGTGCCGCTTGCAGCCTTGACGGAAAGGGATGTTAAAACAGACGGCTTATGTTAGACCATATTGCAGATTTTACAGCATGGCCCATACTGACGGGTTTCTTGATTGGCTACATTGCCAATCGCATCATGAGCGGCGAAGGAAAAGGCTGCTGCATGAACTTTGTCGTAGGCGTTGTGGGTAGCTATGCTGGTACGCTTATCAGTCATTTGTTGAACATTGAATTGTTTGGCAGAGGTTATCTCACCAACTTCGTTTTCTGCGTACTTGGGGCTGTGACCGTACTATGGATTTGGAAGAAAATATTTAACTAGAACGATGAAAGAGTTTCCATTATCTTTCGTTCTTGTTTACTTCATTATCGTCAACGTGTTGGGCTTAGTTCTGTTTGGCATAGACAAATGGAAGGCCCAACATGCCCAATGGCGCATTTCCGAACCCACACTTTTAACTGTTGCCGCCATTGGAGGTAGCATTGGTTCATGGCTTGGCATGAAGGTATGGCACCATAAAACGCTTCACAAAAAGTTTAAGTATGGCATTCCCTTGATAATGATGGCTCAATTCGCCTTATTGCTGTTTGCCTTATATAAGGCAAACAGCGTATAGCTAATAACATTCCCCTCCCCAGTTCGAGTACATAAAACTTACATTTCATATTGGTATGAAGACCATCCAGAGATGATTTAAATCAAGGATACCATCCCTTTAATGGCGTTGTTCTCATCGAAAATGATCTTGCCACTTACTTCAAACCGCCGATACGTTTCTTCCAATCCTCCAAAGTTATCTTGGTAAAATGCTCTGTTCGAAAGTCGTTCATCAATGGAACAGGCTTGTTTTCTTCTGTATGGCTGTAAATGAACCCACATTTCTCTTGTGCTCGTTTTGATTTCTCGTTACCATCATAGTACCCACACCAAACCGTAGTTTGCTGTAAGTTTTCAAAAGCATATCGAAGTAATTCGTTTACCCCTTCTGGTATTAGGCCTTGTCCCCAATAGGGTTCACCAATCCAATAACCAATCTCACACTCGTTGTCTGCCATCCTTGCGCTATGGATTTCACTTTTTGCGGTCATTATGCCAATGCTGCCAACAACTTCGCCCGTTTCTTTTAGTACAACTGCAAAGGTTTCTGGAGCAGAGAGTACGTTCTTTATGATCTCACGACTGTTCTCTACGCTGGTATGTGGTGGCCACCCTGCAATGGGACCAACGTTAGGATTACTCGCATACTTATAAAGTGATTCTGCATCACTTTCCTGCCATGGCCTTAAAATCAGGCGTTTTGTTTGTAATTCCATTTCTCTTTATATTATATCTACTGTAATAACTCTGTATGTAAAAGAATTGACTGTGATACGGACATGTGCCGCATCGTTGGTAATATAATTATTCTTTCTTCTTAAAATGCACATCCTTTGTAGGCTCAAAAACTCTTTCTTTTAGTTCCGTTGCACACTACCTAATGGTTTTTGCTGCCGCATCAATGACAATGTGGCTGTTTAACCATTCGTGATACGCACTTCTCTCAATGTCGTCCCATGTTGGCAGTTTCTTACATCGTCTCCCTAAAAAAGTCGAGAGCCTCTTTTATCTCGTCCCTTGTAGCGGTTTGATTGATAATTGGCTTACCGATGTCTTCTAAAAGCGTGAAGTTTATGCCTGCTGATATATTTTTCTTATCGTGTTGCATCAGTTCAATAAGGTCGTCGTAGTCGTTGCACGATAGCGGAAACGTACCATAATAGCTACGAATAAACTGCACCGTTTGGCGCATTTTGCTTGTAGGAAAGTTTGTTTTAAACGTCGACAGGTACAGCTCGCACACCAAACCGAAGGCCACCGCATAGCCATGCAATATAGGTTGGCCTCTATGTAGAGCCATCGACTCGAATGCGTGACCCACGGTATGCCCAAGATTCAGAGCCTTTCTCAGCCCCTGCTCGTGGGGATCTTTTGCAACCACCTCCTCTTTCACCCTTACCGATTGGGCCACCATCTGCTGCAATCGTCCCCAATTGGGCTCTCCAAGGTCGAAATTCAACAGTTCAGCCCACATCCGTTCGTTGCTTATCAAGCCATGTTTCAGCATTTCGGCATAACCCGAACGCGTGTTCTTGTCGTCAAGCGTATCGAGAAACAACGTATTAAGCAGAACAAACCGGGCATTACAAAACGCGCCAATCTCGTTTTTCAGTCCGTTAAAGTTAATACCTGTTTTACCTCCCACGGCTGCATCCACCATAGCCAACAGCGTTGTTGGGATATTGATAAAGTTAATGCCCCTTTTAAAAGTGGCCGCAGCAAATCCTCCCAAGTCCGTCACCATTCCTCCGCCAAGGTTTATCAGACACGAGCGGCGTGTTCCGTCTTGTTCGCTCAACATTTCCCACACCGTCGAAAGCGTTGCGATGTTCTTATGCTCGTCTGTCGAAGGAATGGTTATCAACTTAGCCCCTTTCACGCAATCAAATCCTTCTATCTTTGGCCAACAATGTTCTCTTGTTGTCTTGTCTGTTAGCACAAACAGCTTATCGGGCGCGCAAACGTCGATGGCGTGCGCCAAATCTCGCTCCAAATTGTCTGAAATAAGAACTTCTTGCATCATGTCCATGTTAGGTTTATTGTTCTCACAAAGTTAAAACAAACCGCCAAACCAGCAAAATTTCATTGTGGAAATTTCGTTTAACCCATTAAACCCTTTTTCCTTTTCATCGTCACATACGTAAAGCGGCACTCAAAAGTGAGGCTTTGCCGCGCTTAACATGGCTAGTATCTGGGTAAGCAAGGAAAACTTGCAAGCCTTGGCAACCTGTTAACTCGTTAACTCATCAGCTTGTCAACCGATAAACTTGTCAACTCGTTATCTTGTTAACTTGTCAACTCGTCAACAGGTCAACTGGTTAACTCGCCAACTAATAAAAACAAAAGACGTAGCCACCCCAAGCGCCTTAAAAGAAATTTGGTTTATGAATAAATATTGTTTAGTTATCTTGTTATGCTTTGTTGCAGCGGTTACAAAGGCACAAGAACGTAAGATTAGCGGCACGCTTACCGACCGCGACACCCACGAACCCGTTACACAAACTACGGTTCAACTGTTAAAATCAGACAGCACTTTTGTTGTTGGAGCTATCTCTAACGAGAAAGGCGAGTTCGCATTAAGCGCGCCCGCCGATGGCAATTACCTGCTCAAAATATCGAGTGTGGGTTATATCTCCTATTTTAAGAAACTGCACATCGACGGTAAAGACATGGCTTTGGGCCAAATTGTGATGAATGGCGATGCCATTATGCTTAAAGGAGCCACTGTTACAGGGCAAGCCGTGAAGGTAACGGTGCGCGAAGACACCTTTGTTTACAACTCGGCTGCATTCCGAACGCCCGAAGGTTCTACCATAGAAGAGTTGGTTAAGCGTCTACCAGGCGCGCAAATAAGCGATGACGGCAAGATAACCATCAATGGTAAGGAGGTGAAAAAGATTTTGGTAGACGGTAAAGAGTTTATGACGGGCGACACCAAAACGGCCTTAAAGAACCTGCCAACCTCTATTGTAGACAAGATTAAGTCGTACGACGAGCGCAGCGACCTCGCTCGTGTCTCTGGTATCGACGACGGCGACGAGCAAACTGTACTCGATTTCGGCATTAAGAAAGGCATGAACAAGGGTGTTTTCTCTAATGCCGACCTCGCTCTTGGCACCGAATCGCGGTATGCCAACCGACTTATGGGGGCCTTTTTCAAGGACGATTATCGTGCGATGCTTTTCGCCAATGCCAACAACACCAACGACATGGGGTTTCCTGGTGGCGGTGGTAGGGGCAACTTTGGCCGCAATCGCAATGGACTTAACGCCTCGAAGATGGTTGGAACAAACTTTAACTATGAAAAGAAAAACAAGTTAAAGATTGATTGGAGCGTACGTTGGAACCACTCTGACGGCGATGTGCAAAGCAAAGTGGCAACAGAAAACTTTGTAAGTACGGCCGCCTCGTTTTCCAATAGCCTTAACCAGAGCTACACACGTGGCAACCAATGGAACGCTCGCGGGCGTTTAGAGTGGCAACCCGACACACTAACCAACATCATGTTCCGCCCTTCGTTCAGCTATTCCACAAGCGACGGCACTTCGTCTAGCACCTCAGCCGCCTACAAAGACAACCCCTACAACTACGTTTCCGACCCACTTTCCCAGTCGGCCATGGCCCAATTGGCGGCTCAAAACTTGATGGTGAACTCCCACTCGCAAAACAATATCAGCTATACACAGAACAAAAAGGCGGGCGGAATGTTACAACTGAACCGCCGATTAAGTGCAAACGGACGAAATGTTACTCTCCGTGCCGACGTTGATTATGAGGACACCGACACCAAATCGCTCGCTTTAACCGACGTGCATCTTTTCCAATTGAAGAATAAGGCAGGACAAGACTCCGTTTACCAAACCAACCGCTACAACCTCACGCCCACAACAGCATGGAGTTACAGCCTACAAGCCACTTATAGCGAACCTCTTTGGCGAGGCACTTTCTTGCAATTCAGGTACAAATACGGTTACAGTCGCACCACGAGCAACCGCTCTACGTTCGATTTCAGCAACCTTGGCGAAGGCTTTTTCTCATCCTTATCGCCGCTTTATCGTGGTTGGAACAGCTATCTTTCCTTGCTTACCAACCCCTACGAGAGTTATCTGGACCAGCGATTGAGCCGCTCTTCGGCCTACACCAACTACACACACGAGCTAGAAATGATGATTCGTTTTGTGGGAAAGAGTCATAAATTCAATGCCGGCTTTATGGTTCAGCCCCAATCGTCGCACTTCACGCAAACCTATCTGGGCCAAAATGCCGACACCACGCGCCACGTTTTCAACGTTTCGCCCACACTCGAACTGCGCTATAAGTTCAGCGATGTAAGCCAATTGCGCGTCAACTACCGCGGAACTACTTCGCAACCAGCAATGTCAGACTTGCTAGACATCGTAGACGACAGCGACCCTTTGAACATACACAGGGGAAATCCAGGCCTCAAGCCCTCGTTCACCAACTCACTTCGTTTCTTTTATAACACCTATAAGGAGCGTAGACAGCAGGCCTTCATGTCGTTTTTAGATTATAGCAACACGCGAAACGCTGTGAGCAACCGCGTAACCTACAACGAAAAAACGGGTGGAAGAACCACGCAACCCGAAAACATTAATGGCAATTGGAATGTAAATGCAGGGTTAATGTTCAACACGGCCATCGACTCGGCTGGTGTTTTCAACTTCAACACTTTCAGCAACCTGGGTTATAACAATTACGTAGGCTACGTTAGCCTTAATTCAACATCAGGTTCACAGCGTAACGTTACGCGTTCGCTAAGTGTTTCAGAACGATTAGCCACAAGTTACCGCAACAGTTGGTTAGAGTTGGAGCTGGATGGTTCGTTTACGTACGCCCATTCAAAGAACCAGCTGCAATTGCAAAACAAACTCAACACTTGGCAGTTTGCATACGGCGCCACACTCAACTTCACTCTTCCGTGGGGCATGCAGCTGTCTACCGACCTACATCAAAACAGTCGTTGTGGATATGCCGACCGCGCCCTTAACACCAACGAACTGGTGTGGAATGCCCAACTTTCACAAAGTTTCCTCAAAGGCAGTCCGCTCAGCGTGAGCCTTCAATTCTACGACTTGCTACGCCAACAGAGCAACTTTTCGCGTTCCATCAACGCTTATCAGCGCACCGACACCGAGTATAACAGCATCAACAGCTACGCCATGCTGCATGTGGTTTATCGTTTTAACCTCTTCGGTGGCAAAGATGCTCGTCAGCAGATGCGCAATCACAGGCCCAACAACGACGGCGATGGGCCTATCGGTCCTCCACCTGGCGGCACTCCTCCTGGCGGAAAGCGTCCTTTTGGCAGCGGTCGCCCTATGGGTGGAGGGTTTTAAGCCCACATTAAACCCACCTATAACCACAATCCAACACACTCAACAGCCTCACCCCCTCCTCCCCCTTCAAGGGGAGAGGGGGCGAGTTTTCCATAATGCTGTCCCCATTGGCTGTGAGCAGCCCTCCCTGCAACCGCTCTCACTGGCGCCTGTAAGCGTATGTACTTTTCTCGCCGTTGAACACACACGCGTATGCAGCACAATCTTTTTGTATAGTTTTTAGTGAGAAATTTAACATTATGAGTGCCCTTTCTGTCCACCAATCGCTCACCTTGCCGCAAAAAATCGATTCTCGCGAAGGTTTGTTTTATGCAAAAAGGGGGTAGTTGTAAATGCAGGTAAAATGAATTTATATTCCAAAAAGCCGCCGTTTGGACCAGTTTTGGGGCCATTTGCGGCTAAATGTACTGCAATTTGCTGCTAAACGCAGTGCAATATGCCGCTAAATGCAG
>NZ_KV815075.1:41037-54315 GCF_001814145.1 Prevotella sp. HMSC073D09
AAAAATACACAGCAATGGTATAAATAAAACCTTTAATAACCATTAAAAGTATGGCTGAAAAGGGCAAAATGGTCATTAAAAAAGGGGATTTTAGGGTCTAAAAGTGGGTTATTGGGCTTGAAAAATTATGAGCCGGCGACCAATCTAGAAAGGCAAAATGGTGCAAAATGCAGGTCCTATTCTTAAAAATAGACATAACAAAAGACGTGAAAGGTTAGAAATAGTGCCAATTTTCCCACTTTATAACCTATATTTTCGCTAGAACGGAGCGGAAATCAGAGCGATATTGTAAAATAAAAGATAACAATTTAAGTATTTGAGTTGATGAGTTTTTGAGTTTATAAGTTTTTGAGTTTTTTCAACGAATGAACTTATTAACTCAAAAGCTCATGAACTTATAAACTCATGAACTCATAAACTCAAAAACTTATAAACTCAAAAACTTATAAACTAACTTATAACCTCACAACCTCAACTTCCCATCATAAAGTCTTTGGCCAGTCCTCCTTCGCTTGTTTCCTTATAAAGCGAAGGAATATCGTGGCCTGTTTGTTTCATAACCTCAACCACACGGTCGAACGAAACGCGGTGTCTGCCGTCTGAAAAAGCCGAGTATAGGTTCGAATCCAATGCTCGTGTGGCTGCAAAGGCGTTTCGTTCGATGCAAGGTATCTGCACCAAACCGCACACGGGGTCGCAAGTCATGCCCAAATGGTGTTCCAAACCCATTTCCGCAGCATATTCTATCTGTGCAGGACTGCCGCCAAATAGCTGACACGATGCCGCAGAAGCCATTGCACAAGCCACGCCCACTTCGCCTTGGCAACCTACATCGGCACCAGAGATAGAGGCATTCTTTTTAACAACGTTGCCAAAAAGACCTGCCGTGGCCAAAGCATGTAGAATACGCGTCTCAGAGAAGTTGTGCCCCCGTGACAAATGGTAAAGAACGGCAGGCAAAACGCCACTAGCACCACAAGTGGGCGCAGTTACGATGGTTCCACCCGACGCATTCTCTTCGCTCACTGCTAAGGCATAGGCATAAACCAAGCCGCGTGTTTGCAATGTTTGCTTATACCCGCTGGCCTTTACGTAATAGGTAGCCGCCTTACGTGGCAAGCCCAACGGACCAGGCAGCACGCCCTCGCGATTAAGTCCGCGTTCAACGGCTGCTTGCATAACGATCCACACCTCGTGAAGATAATCCCAGATGTCGGCCGTTTCGCATTGTTCCACATATTCCCAATAACTTCTGCCGCTTTTCTCGCACCATCGCATAATGTCCGTTAGCGTATTCATGTCGTATATGTCCTTCGTGTCGAACAAGTCGCCCTCTTTCTTTCCCTCAGAGAGCGCACCTCCGCCAATACTATACACCGTCCACTCGTCAACGGGGTTTCCTTTGGCATCTTTTGCAACGAACTTCATGCCGTTAGGATGGAAGGGCAAGAACACCGAAGGTTGCCAAACAAGTTCAACAGGCGCAGTGGGTTCAAGCGTTTCAACGATTATGGCGTCGGTCATGTGGCCTTTACCCGTTGCAGCCAAGCTACCATAAAGGGTAACTTCAAAGCTAGCCGCTTGCGGATTGCGTTCTTTAAATATCTGTGATGCTTTTTGTGGTCCCATCGTATGGCTACTCGAAGGGCCTTTGCCTATCCTAAACAATTCTTTTAATGATCTCATTTCTGTTGATAATGTTTTTGAAGGGGTAAAAGAGTAGGTTCTTTATAATTCTATTTATACTTATAAAACTGGAATGAGGAAAGGGTTCCGATTTGGTTACTGCTCAAATTCCCCGAACCTCCTTGATTTGCTATTGTTCCGAACAACTCTTGTTATCCATGCAAAGATAATAAAAAGGTGCTGTCTAGCCAAAGAAAGCATTTGTTTTTTTTGTTTGTTGCAAACTCTTTATACAGCTTGGTCGGCCTTTAATTGTCTTATTGAAAGGTTGTGCTTGTCTGCAAGAATGGAGTGTGGGCAGTTCGCCATTTGTAAAGGATAGTGGATATTTTTGTGCAATTACTTAAGGGCATTCCACTCAAAGGGATTTTTTAGAACCAGCCTTTAAGGTCTGCTCCTTTTTTAGTAACTTTGCACAATATATACTTATGTGGCGCAAAAACATGAACAATAAAAACAAAGGGCAAGACTACGACCGCTATGACGTGACCGAAGAAAGCACGCTGCTAGATTGGCTGCTGCGCAATGTCAAAGGTAAAAGCCGAAACAAGCTGAAAGACATTCTGCGTGGACATGGCGTGTGTGTAAACGGCAAGTGCGTTACGCAGTTCGACTATCAGCTTGTACCTGGTATGAAGGTAACAGTGAGCCGAACAAAAAAAGCGGTTCCGTTTAAGAGCCGCTATATCAAGATTGTGTACGAAGACCGCTACCTCATTGTTGTGGACAAGAGTGTGGGCGTGCTGTCTATGGCGGCCGGACACTCGTCGTTGAATGTTAAAGCCATACTCGACACTTACTTTGAAAACAGCGGTCAGAAGTGTCGCGCACATGTGGTGCATCGGCTCGACCGCGAAACAAGCGGCCTGTTGGTTTACGCCAAGGACATGGAAACCGAGCAAATATTGGAACACAATTGGCACGACATGGTGTACGACCGCCGCTATGTGGCCGTGGTGTCGGGCGAGATTGTAGACGAAGGTGGAACAATCAGCAGCTGGTTGAAAGACAACAGTTCGTATATAACCTACTCTTCGCCCGTGGATAATGGCGGGAAGTATGCCGTTACCCACTTTCATGTGCTGAAACGTACGACAACCCACTCGTTGGTTGAATATAAACTAGAAACAGGACGTAAGAATCAAATACGCGTACATTCGGCAGACATCGGTCATCCCGTATGTGGCGACCTTAAATATGGCAATGGCGACAATCCCATTGGCCGCTTATGCCTGCACGCTTACATGCTATGTTTCTATCATCCCGCAACACGCGAACGGATGGAATTTAACACACCCATACCCCAAACCTTTAAACAATTATTCAAATAAACTTATGTCGAGCTTATCTTATTTTATCTTTGTGCTTGTGGCCATCATCATAGGCGTGGTGGTTATCAAGAAAGTTACAGGTTGCCTAATACGCTTTGTAGTAGTGTCGGTGCTGCTAGCGGTATTGGCCTACTTGTATTTCACATATTTCAGCGCATAACGGCGATGCCCTTAGTGGGCACGCGTTGCCTTAAACTATACCGATATTTCGCCAGCGATGCTCTTGTGCATCAGCTTTCTTACCATTCCATTGTCGCGATACATGCCTTGCAGAAACATCAGTTTGGCCAAGGCTGCCTCAACGGTGCTGTCGTAACCCGTCACAACACCTGCGTTTTTCAATTGAAAACCCGTGTCGTAGCGTTCCATTTCAACACTTCCGGCAATACATTGGCTGATGTTCACCACCACCACACCGCGGTTGGCGGCCTCTTTTAGCAGTTTCATCAACCAGGGATGTTGCGGAGCGTTACCGCTACCGTAACTTCTCATCACGATACTACGAAGTTCGGGGGCCTCTATCATGTGGCGAACGATGTTTTCTTGTATGCCGGGGAATATAGACAATATCGTAAGGTTTGAGTCGAGTGCGGTATGCGGCACCATTGGTTTCTCGTAGTTGGGCTTTAATATTTCGTGTTGGTGAAAGTTAAAGTTGATGCCCGCATCGCAAAGCGAAGGATAATTAAACGATTCGAAGGCATTAAAACCCTCGGCATTTTGTTTGGTCGAACGATTACCGCGCAAAAGCTTTCCACTGAAATAGATACATACCTCTGGTACCATCGGAGTGCCGTCTTCGTGGTGCGAGGCCGCCAGGTCGATGCTTGTAACAAGGTTTTCTTTGCCGTCGGTGCGCAATTGGCCAATGGGCAATTGACTGCCTGTTAGTACAACAGGCTTGGTAAGGTTCTCCAACATGAAAGATAAGGCCGATGCCGTGTAGGCCATTGTGTCCGTTCCGTGCAAAATCACAAAGCCGTCGTAACGGTCGTAGTTGTCGGCAATGATGCCCACAAGGTGCGCCCACAGCCGCGGAGACATGTCGCTTGAATCGATGGGCGAGGCAAACTGATACACCTCAATACCCGTTTTAAGGTATTTAAATTCAGGTAGATTGTCTACCAAGCAGTTAAAGTCGAGCGGTTCGAGGGCACCCGTGGCAGGATTTTTGCCCATTCCGATGGTTCCACCCGTGTAGATAAGCAGCACCTTGTTGGTTCTTTGATATGTGAAACTTGCCATAACGACAATTTTTTAAACTTAATTTTTGCTGCAAATTTACGTCAAATCTTTCGTAAATCAAAAAATAAACGTATATTTGCGTTGCGTAAACAGAAGGTCTAGAACACCTTGTTTTGGGCATTGTGTTATCCGTTTGCAGCAACTAGCCTGCAAAGTGTAGCCGAAAGGCTGCTTGTGCCTGTCGGTTTTGCAGTAATCAACACGACAAAGAAACTTATCTATAATGCTATATATAGACGAAAATATTCTTCTTGAGACCGATTTTGCCCAAGAACTCTATCGCAAACATGCGCAGCGAGTGGCGGTGATAGACTATCACAGCCACATTTCGCCGCATGATGTGGCCGTAAACCGCACCTTCGACACCATCACTAGCATCTGGATGGAAAACAATCCGTACGTCTGGAGAGCCATGAGGGCAAATGGCGTGGAAGAGAAATACTGCACGGGAACGGAGGTCGACGATTGGCAACGCTTTGAAAAGTGGGCACAAACCATGCCTTACCTCATGCGCAGTCCGCTATATCTGTGGTCGCACTTGGCCTTGAAGTCGGTCTTTGGAATTAACGAGCCACTGAATGCGCAGTCGGCTCGCCGCATATTCGATGCTTGCAACGAGCAGTTGCAAGGCGGAGAACTTAGCGCGCGGTCGCTGTTACGCCGCTTTCGCATAGCTTGCGTTTGCACCATCGACGACCCAATAGACACCCTTGACCACCATCGGAAACTGAAACGTGAGGGATGTGACATGCAGATGTTACCCACTTGGCGACCCGACAAGGCCATGAACATCGAGAAGAAAGAGTTTCGCGGCTACGTAAAGCAGTTGGGCGAGGCGGCAAACATAGAAATTTCTACCTTTGAGAGCATGATGGATGCCTTGCAAAGACGGCACGATTTCTTTGCGCAAAACGGCTGTTGTATGGCCGACCACCAACTGGAAGAGTTTTACGACGAGGAATATACCGACTCGCAAATAGAGATAATCTTTGAAAAGGCCATGCGCGGACAAGACCTTTCGCGTGGAGAAGTGCGCCAATACAAGCACTGTTTTTTGAAACGTACGGCCGAAATGAACCAAGAAAGCAATTGGACGCAACAATATCATTATGGTATTCTGCTCGACAACAATTCGCTTTTGTACGACACTCTGGGGCAAGGCGTGGGTGCCGACTCGATCGGCGAACCCTACACCGCGCATGCCATGAGCCATTTCCTTGACGATTTGCACACGCGCGGCAAGCTAACTCGCACCATATTAACCTGTATGAACCCCGCCGACAACGACATGCTATGCTCTATGACGGGCAATTTTCAAGAGGCTGGCATACCAGGAAAGCTGCAATTCGGCATGGGATGGTGGTCTAACGCCCAGCCGGGAGACATCAACGAACAGATAAACGCCCTCTCGCGTTTCGGTCTTTTGGGACGTTCCATTGGTGTTTCTACGGGGTCGCGTTCGTTGCTCTCGCTTGTTCGGCACGAGTATTTCAGGCGTTTGCTTTGCAACCTCTTGGGCAACGATGTGGCAAAGGGGCTTCTTCCTGCCGACATCGACTCGTTGGGCACGCTGGTCGAAGACGTTTGCTATAACAACGCACACCGCTTTTTCGGGTTCTAAGAGGCTTAATGGTTTGAAGGAAAAGCTTGCTACACGGGCGATGCAGGTTTATAAGCCCGCTAAATCCGTATTACGCAAGCAACCAGCTTGTAACAATGAAACAGCCCCACAAGTTCAGAAACTCAAAAGAACAACAAGCCCAACTAGCTAATTAACTTCATTCATGTCTATTGCTGACATATATTTAATAACTTAATTTTAAATGACTAACAACATGAACAGAACATTTAAAACACTAGTGGCGCTGCTCCTAACCGCACTTTGTTTTGTGCAATGCAGCCAAACCGACAACAAAAGCCTGCGCATAAAAGGTAAGCTAGAAGGCGTAAAAGACTCGCTGCTATTCTCGATTATGGCTATCGAAAACGGCGATCCCGTTGCTCACGACACCATTATAAGTACCAAAGGTGGCGAGTTCGACTTCACCATGCACCTAGATAGTGCAGCAGTGATGACAGTTAGCGATAAGGCTAACGACAAATACGACACGCTTGCAGGGTTCTACTGCGTGGCCGTACCTGGCGAAGAAATGGTTTTAAAAGGCGACATCAATAAAGGATGGAGCTTTGGTGGCAGCAAGTTCTATCGCGAACTTAACGAGGTGGAACAAGCCGTACAGCCAATCAACTTGGAGATAAGGGACTTTACTGCGGAATGGAACAAGCTAGTGGCGGCTGGAAAGATAAACGATGACGTGGAGAAGAAGTTCTCAGACCGCGAAGAGGCTTTGTATAAGAAACTAGAAACCGCCTGTTTGGCATTTGCCAAGGCACATCCCGACATGGAGGCTGCGGTTAGTTTGCTTAACTATTTGAACGTGGAGAGTTCGGAAAAGCTCGTTAAGTTGCTTGATCCCAAGGTGCTTAACGGACGTATGAAGGCTTATGTTAACCCACGAATTAACCAACCCGACATAGAACCGTTGTCGATTCCCGAATAAAGAGAGCCTTTTAAGTAAATAAAACAAAAATATATTGCGGCCATATCCCATTTGTTCAGCATGTGGGGTGGCCGCAACAACTCGCGGCCGAGCCATAGTTTGGTTATGTATATCAGGCTGCTATAAGATTGTATCAGTGAATAAATGAAGATGAGAAAAGTGTTAATGCTGTTGGTTTTCTTCGCCTTGTGTCTTGCTGCAAGAGCTCAGAAAACCGACAAAGGCAATTTTGTGACCAAGGTAAATGCAATACCCAAAGGCTATAATTTTTGGGTTTACACGCCCACTGAGTACGAAGTGGACCAGCATCCCTTGCCATTGGTAATCTTTCTGCATGGTGCCAGCCTATGTGGAAACAACTTGCAACGCGTTCGTCGCTATGGAGTGCTTGACGCAATAGACCGTGGAAAGATTATCCCTACACTTGTTGTGGCACCTCAAAACCCAGGGGGAGCATGGAGTCCGCAGAAAATTAACGACCTTTTGGAATGGACCAAAGCCCACTATAAGGTAGACACCACGCGTGTCTATGTGCTGGGTATGAGCTTGGGGGGCTACGGAACGATGGACTTTGTGGACGCATACCCAGAGAAAATTGCCGCAGCCATGGCTCTTTGTGGGGGCTGTTCGCGCAACGATGTCAGCGGAATTGGCCACGTTCCGATGTGGATAATGCACGGAACTGCCGACAGAGCGGTACCTATGAAACAGTCGGAAGTGGTGGTAAACAAGCTTAAAGCCCAAGGCAACGACAAACTTTTACGTTACGATTGGATTCAAGGCGGCTCGCATGGGTTGCTGGCACGATTGTTCTACCTACAAAAAACCTACGATTGGCTCTTTTCGCATTCGCTACGCGACAATCCCCGAACGATAGACATGCACTTCGAAATAACTCGTGCAGACATCAACCAGACCTATCAAGAACTAAAAAGATTGCCTTCGTGGTATGATAACGACTGATTTTGTAGCTAAAAATCAAGGGGTTTTATCCTTTAAACAACGAACAGCAACGCACGTATGCACCAGTACAAGCGGCATTGTACCGATACATTGCTCGCAACTGGATGGCAGATGTATTTCTAAAAACCAATTCTTTTACTATCAAAGGCGAAAGCACCTTTTAGCACTTTTCACCCTTATATCACTTTAAGGTAGCCTTTTTCACTCCTTCCCTTTAACCACGTTCTTCCTTATTTTCACAAGATACTCCTTCATTCCGTCGGCATCTTTCCTGTCGATGATGTCGAGCAGATTGTTTAATTCGTCGCGGATGTGGCCCACTTGCTCCGCGGTATAAGGGTTGAAAAGAATCTCGCGCAACAGAAAGTCGTCCTCACCCAATACGCCACGCGCAATGTTAAGATGGCGTTTGAAAGTTGTTCCGGGTGCATCTTGCGGTTTCATCACCGCTGCAAACACAAAAGTACTAACAAAGGGGATGCTTAAAGAATAGGCCACAGTGCGGTCGTGCTGTTCAAACGTGTACTCATGAATGTTCAATCCCAGCCTACTGTACAAGTCGCGAAAGAAGATACGCCCCATATAGTCGCCCTCGCTGATGATAATAGCGTTCTCATCGCTCAGCTGATTGAGGTTGGCGAAGGTTGGTCCAAACATCGGGTGCGACGAAACAAAGGGATGATTACAACCATCGTAATACTCGTGCAGGCCCGTTTTAACCGATGCGATGTCGCTCACGATGCACTGCTGGGGCAGAAACGGCATCACCGACTCAAACGCTGCGATGGTATATTTCATCGTTACAGCGTTGATAAGCAACTGCGGTTCAAACTGTTTCACCTCTTCCAACGAAGTGAAACGCGCGCAATTATATGTAAATCTCATCCTGCGCGGCTCTTGATCGTAAACGGCAACCTCGTGTTCAAAGCTCAACAAGTCGGTAAAAAAGCTTCCCATCTTGCCTGCGCCCAGTATTAATATCTTCATCTTTCTACTTGTTTATAATCTCTATCTGTTGTCTAACCGACTCTTCGTGCACACTTTCGAACACCGTTGCCACAAATTCGGGACTCATACCACACAACGCACCTTGCGCACCACGTTTCTCTAATATTTCATTATAGCGGCTAGCCTGAAACACAGTCATGTTATGTTCCTTCTTATACTGTCCAATCTGCCTGCAAACACGCATGCGCTTGGCCAGCAGTTCCATCAATTGGTTGTCTAAGTCGTCAATTTGTTGGCGCAATTGGATAATTCCCTCCTGCATCTGACTTTTGTCGCGCACGATAAGTAGCGACAAAATATAGTCTAACACATCAGGAGTAACCTGCTGTTTGGCATCGCTCCATGCCTTGTCGGGGTTGCAGTGACTTTCCACAATCAGTCCATCAAAGCCCAAATCCATAGCTTGTTGACACAGCGGAGCCACCAAATCCCGCCTTCCACCGATGTGACTTGGGTCGCAGATGATGGGCAACGCGGGTATTCTACGGCGCAGTTCTAGTGGAATTTGCCACATGGGCGAGTTGCGATACATCTTGTTGTCGTAACTTGAAAAGCCGCGATGTATGGCGGCCAACCGCTTAATACCTGCCTGATTGATACGTTCCATACCGCCAATCCACAGTTCCAAATCGGGGTTCACTGGGTTTTTAACCAGCACAGGCATATCCATTCCGCGCAAGCTATCGGCCAAAGCCTGCATCGCAAAAGGGTTAGCAGACGTGCGTGCGCCAATCCACAGAATGTCAACTCCATGTTTAAGGCACAGTTCCACGTGTTCGGGTGTGGCCACTTCGGTGGCAATGAGCATGCCCGTTTCCTCCTTTACACGTTTTAGCCACGGCAAAGCAGCCTCACCATTGCCTTCAAACCCACCCGGCTTTGTGCGTGGTTTCCATGCGCCTGCCCTAAAAATATGGCATCCTTTCTGTGCCAAAGCATTGGCAGCCTGCATTACTTGCTCTTCGGTTTCGGCCGAACAGGGTCCAGCCATCACGATGGGGCGTTCGTTGTCACTAGGTAAGTTAAGGGGTAATAAGTCTAGTTCCATATCTTTTTCCTATTTTATCGTTGTTATTTGGGGTTGATGGGTCTATGAGTTGTTGAGTTCGCAAGTTGTTTGGCCTTTAAAGTTGTCTTGAATTTATTCGTTCTTTGGCTTATCCTCAATGGTTCGTGTGATAGAACTAGAAAGCTCGGAACTTAAAACTCATGAACTCATGAACTTAAAACTCATTAACTCATGAACTCATCAACTTAAAAACTCAATTTACTTGTTGCCGATAATCCGCTGCAACGCCTCTTCCATTTGCTCTTCTTTCGCGCACAGCGAAATGCGTACATAACGCTTGCCGTTGCTACCAAAGATAAATCCTGGGGCAACAAACACGCCGTGCTGGTGAAGTAGTTGCTCGGTAAGCTGTTCAGCATCGGTCATGTCTTCGGGTATTCGTCCCCAAAGAAACAACCCCGTTTGTTGTGGGTCGAAAGTACAACGCAAGGCCTTCATTATCTTCTCGGCAATGGTTCTTCGGTGCAAGTAAACCTCCTTATTATATATGGTGTGCCACCTCGCATCGTTTCCTGTCAGTGCCTCGGCAGCTGCAAGTTGAATGCCGCGAAACGTTCCGCTGTCTATGTTGCTTTTCACCTTAAGAATCCATTGCACCCATGTGGCGTTGCTAACACACATTCCCACGCGCCACCCTGGCATGTTGTGGCTCTTGCTAAGCGAGTTTAGTTCGATGCAGCAGTCTTTCGCGCCGTCTACTTGCAATATGGACATCGGTTTGCTGTTCAAGATAAGCGAGTAAGGATTGTCGTTCACCACCACGATGTTGTGCTTTCGGGCGAAGTCAACCAGCCTTTCGTAAGTCTTCATCATGGGCTTTCCACCGGTAGGCATGTGCGGATAATTGGTCCATAACAACTTAACACGACTTAAATCCATACTTTCCAACTCGTCGAAGTCGGGTTGCCATTGGTTTTCTTCGCGCAGATTATAGTTCAGAACCTCCACGCCAAGCAACTTACTGAGCGAAGTATAGGTGGGATAACCAGGATTAGGCACCAACACTTGGTCGCCTACATTGGCAAAAGCCAGAGTAACATGCAATATGCCCTCCTTACTCCCGATAAGCGGCAGCACCTCGTTTTGTGGGTCAACCTCCACACCATACCATCTACCATAATATGCAGCCATAGCTTTAAGCAATTCGGGCGTACCCTTTGTGGGTTGATATCCGTGTGCATCTTCTCGTTGCGCCACCTCACATAGTCGGGCGATGGTATTGGCAGAAGGAGGCAAGTCGGGCGAGCCAATAGCCAAACTAATAATGTCGTTTCCCTTGGCCACCAGCTGTGCCACCTCTTTCAGCTTACGGCTAAAATAGTATTCTTGCACCATGTCGAGCCTTTGTGCAGGCTTTATGTCAAGCGTTTTATTGTTTCCCATCTTCATATTCTCCTAAAATTTTAAGCCTTTTGGTAAGCGGAACAATGGCATCTATACTTTGGTGATAACGCGTTACGTTGTCGAACGTAACGTCAACATAGAACAAATACTCCCATTCGTGGCCGATAACGGGCAACGATTGTATTTTGGTGAGGTTGATGTTATAGAACGAAAGGATGGTTAGCACCTTCGACAAGCTGCCCTCTTCGTGCGGGAGCGAGAACACCAGGCTGGCTTTATTGGCATGTTCCCAGGGTCGAAGACTGCCTGCACGTTGCGGATGGCACACCACAAGAAAACGCGTAAAGTTGTGCTTATTGTCTTCAATGTGGTCTTCAAGTACTTTCAATCCATACAATTTGGCTGCCGAGGCATTACAGATAGCAGCCCAACCGCGCTGTTTTGTTCGTGCAATAAGTTCGGCCGAACCTGCTGTGTCTTCCGCCTCCACTGCTTTAAGCTTGGGATGTCGTGCCAAAAACTCCCTACATTGCATCAAAGCCACGGGGTGCGAATGCACTTCGCTCAGCGAATGCCAATCGTCTTCGGGCAGACAACAAATGGAATGCTCGATGTGCAGCTTATGTTCGCCCACGATGGTGGTGCCCGATGCGCGTAACAACTCGTAGTTATGCAGCAACGAGCCTGCAATGGTGTTCTCGATAGCCACCATTCCAATGACCGTTGGGTCGTTGGCAATCTGCTTAAACACCTCTTCAAAGGTGTTACAATATATGCCTTGCACCTGTTCAGTGGCGAAATATTGGTGTGCGGCGATGTCGTGGAACGAGCCAGCGATGCCCTGTATGGCGATTCTCTTCATATCTGTTACAATAAAAAAACATCCCGCCTCAATTGATTGAAGCGGGATGTGACTGTTATTATCTACTTGCTATATTCTTGTTAATGTTGGCACGCATCTTCCCGCTTTACATTTTGCCTGTAAAGTAAAAGTAAAAGAAGTATGCGTTAAAGCTCAACATATTGCCTTATTTCATTGTTTATTTCTGCAAAAGTATTACTTTAATTCTTATTTACCAAGAAAATCATCACTTTTTTAGTGCCGTCTAGCGTTTTTTATTTACCTTTAAGACTGGCTTTCACTATCATCCATCTCATTGTTAGCCATGCTGCCAGATATTATCTCCCCTATTTCCTTATGCTAATAACCACTTCAAATTATACTAATAATTCTTTCGGACATCTCTTTTTTAATAGGCCAACTTGCCAACTCACACTCCCCCACAAGCCTATGAAGTAACAAACCCATGAACTCATAAACAGATAAACCCATCATCTTTTCCAACAACGAAGTCGTCTTGACTTTTAATCTTTCTACAGATTGAGAGGAGTTTATGCCTTTGTGCTGTTAAACCAAGATAAACGCCCCGCTCATGTACGGAGTGTGGGACAAAGATATGATGAAGTTTGAAATTCTGCCCCATTCGCATGTGGCAAAGCAGAGCTATGTCTCAAAAAGGTAACCTGGTGGGAGTTATTCCAATACATTCTTTACAAGTTGAAAGCATCTTTACAGTGGCACATAGTGAGGAAAAAGTAAAGAGCAATTCTTTATGTTTCTTATGTTCTTATGTCAACATGGCGTATTTATGCCAAAACACGAAAGATAAACGTTTTCGTTAAGCCAAATGAACAGTGTCGAGCTTGCCCGGACATTGTCATGGCGAGAAAACACACTTTTAGAGAAACGAGAAAAGAACGATTAACTCATTCACCTATCCACTCGTTAACTTGTCCATTCGTCCACTCGTCAACTGGTTAACTCGTCAACTTGTTCACTCGTCAACTTGTTCACCAATCCACTCGTTAACTCGCCAGCCATTGTAATCTTTTCAACGATTTTTTTAACACTATGAGTGCCTTTTTATCCACCAATCGCTCACCTTGCCGCAAAAAATCGATTCTCGCGAAGGTCGGTTTTGATGCAAAAAGGGATTAGCTTGTGAATGCAACAAAATGAATATTTATTTTAAGAAACCGCCATTTGCACCACATTTGGGGCTATTTGCGG
>NZ_KV815075.1:54415-78618 GCF_001814145.1 Prevotella sp. HMSC073D09
CAGTGCGTTTTGATGCTAAACGCAAGGTAAAATGATGCTAAACGCAGTGCAAAATGCAGCTAAACGCAAGAGGAAAAGCATAAATATCCACTGCAATGGTATAAACAAAACCTTTCTGAGCCATGAGAAACATGGCTGAAATAGGCAAAATAGCTGTTAAAAAGCAGGTTTTGGGGGTTAAAAGTGAGTAATTGGGCTTGAGAAATTATGAGCCTTTAGCCAAACTAGAAAGGCTAAATGGTACAAAATGCAGCCCTTTTTCTTAAAAACGAACATGTTGGAAGGTGTAAAAGACTAGAAATAGTGGCAATTTACCTACTTTATACCCTATATTTTCGCTAGAACGGCGCGAAATTTAGTGCGGTATTGTAAAATAAAGGGCAATAATTTAACTTTTTGAGTTGAAGGGTTTGTGGGTTAATGAGTTTTTGAGTTGGAGAGCTTTTAAGTTGATGAGTTTTTGAGTTGATGAGTTTTTGAGTTGGTGAGTTTTTGAGTTGGTGAGCTTTTGAGTTGGTGAGCTTTTGAGTTGATGAGTTTTTGAGTTGGGGAGCTTTTGAGTTGATGAGTTTTTGGGTTGATGAGTTTGTGAGTTTATGAGTTTGTGAATTTGTGAGCTGATGTCTTCGGGAGTTGTTGGGCTTTCGTGAGTTCATAAGCCTGCACTCCTCTCAATTTACAGAAATACTAAAAGTCAAGACGACTTCAACATTTATCGCGAAATATTTTGCCATCCCCCCTTTTTTTCATACCTTTGCAACCGCAAAACGCGCATATTAGGCGTTGCAATACTGGTTCCGTAGCTCAGTTGGATTAGAGCAACAGCCTTCTAAGCTGTGGGTCTTGGGTTCGAACCCCAACGGAATCACTGAAAGAGGGACACCCAAAACAGGTGTTCCTCTTTTTGTTATTACACCAATGTATGTCTTTGCCCCAAACAATTACATTGACAGTGTGAGCGTTAAGGTGGCACAAACAATTCTTTATCCCAGAGAGTGGCTTTCTCGCATATTATTCGTACTTTTGCCTTAGCAACATGTTGCGCAGAACATTTTTCTTGCAATACATAAATAAGCAAATGGCACGAAACAACTAAATGCCAAGTTACTTATCTATTGCTAAGAAGGGTATAACCCACTTAAATTCGGGGGATCGCACAACGGAGTTGTTTCATTGGAAGATTACTTGCTATGGACATTCTGACACATTTCAGAACAATAGAGGAACTAACAAAGACACTCGCACGCGAACAGGCATTGCTAAGCGAGATGTTTGAAAAGCGAAAACTGTTGAAGTTTCCGCGAGGGCTGGCCGTCGACCTGGTGGGAGGAAACGAAACCCGACTAAAACGTCTGGTGGACTATGGCGTGCTTGTGGAAACAGGTAACACCGTTGAAATTGAAAGCGACTACCTGAACTTCTTTGAAGAGGTGCTGAACGTGAATGAAGAAATAAGCGTGTTGAGCGTGCAAGAATGTATCAACACGCTGAAAGAGCACATCGGCTATTTTCTGCAAGAAAACAACGTTAACCGCAAGGCCGGCTATCAAGACAGCGTAAGGCAACTGTTGAAAAAGACGGGATTTAGAACTTTAAAGAATGTGGTTGACCTGAAACGCAACATGGATAATGCCTATAAGCAAGAGCCTACCTACAACGTAAAGAAACAACGACTGAAAAACCTGGACGAAAAGAGCCACAGCATACGAGCAATGATAAAAGAGTGCGAAAAGCTGATGGACACAGAACAGGCTTTCTTCATCATGGCCAACGACCCACACATGGCTAAAACATGCAGCGACGTGAGGCACGATTTCGTTGAGACCTATCACGCCTTGATGGAAATTGATAGGCAGATTATTGTGTACATCAACCAAATTGACTTGCAAAACCAGCTGTATAAGAAGATACGCAAGCTGAAATACCTGCAAGACCAACTGCTTATCAAAACCGACACGAACATTGTGCAGGTGCTTGAAGACATGAACCCGCTATGGATGGAAGGTAGGCAGTACAGCAAAATACGCTTATCGCTGGAAATGCTGAGAGAGAACGAGGAGACGGCAAAGATGCTAAGGCGAATTGCAGAACGCAACGGTGTGCAGAAAACAGCACGCACAGAGGCGGACCCACTAACCGACGAAGACTTGCAGGAACATGTGCAACAATTGAAGGAGGTGGACCCTGCGGAGGTGTGGAACGCTTTTGCGGCATCGGGGTACAACCTGTTTGAGTTCGTTCTGGCATATAACTATAAGGCTGAGCGCAATATTGAAGACCACGCCACCCTATTTTGCCAACTGGTTATACTACATGCTGACGAATGTAAGCTTACTGGCGAATATGCAACTTATCAAGATATTGAATACCCCATCGTCTATGCGAAATAATACACAACGAATATACGAACGACTGAGCCGAGGAGAGTTTCTATCGGTGGACAGTACAAACAGTACGGTTAGGCATCTGTATGAAGACATTGAAGAGAATATGGACGACTATGCCAACTACTTTAAGGAAATAGGGTTAAGGCTTGAAAGTGGCAACGGATACTTCTACCTGTCGCGTACGGCGGAAAACAAACAAGCCATAGAAAGCAAGCTGGAGAGTTTTTCCAAGTGGCTAGATTACCTTGATTTTCTGAAATGTTATAACCAGTCGTTTACGGCCGGCTATCAGTTTCGCAAGAGCAACCTGATAGAACAGATAAGCCTTGACATTGAATTGAAGGAGAAAGCCAGACACTTGTTTAAGAAATATGGTGTGGGTTCTAACTTAGAGATTGTAAACAAGCTGCTGCAAGAGATGGGAAACATGGGCTTTGCCGAATGCATCAGTGAACAAGACGAGACATACAAGGTTACTTCGGCATTTCGCTATGCAGAAGAACTTGTTAACATGATACAAATAGCCAACGAAGATGAAGTTCCTGAATAAAATTGTGTTTGTGAATAGCGCAAACATTCCGTATGCCGAGATTTCGGTAGACGGAAACGTGCACTTCACAGGTACGCAAGGCGTGGGCAAGAGCACCGTGTTGCGCGCGCTATTGTTCTTTTATAACGCCGACAAACATAGGCTGGGCATTCAGCAAGGGCAGAAATCGTTTGACGAGTTTTACTTCCGCCAATCTAATTCGCACATCCTTTACGAGGTGATGCGCGACAATGGCGCATACACCATCTTGGTAAGTCGGTATCAAGGGCGTGCGTCGTGGCGATTTATTGATGCGCCTTATCAGCGCGAATGGCTGGTAGACGAAGACAAACAGGTGCTGAGCGACTGGGTGAAGATACGCGAACGCATTGACAAGAACGTTGCCGTAACGGCAAGGATAGACTCGGGCGTGATGTTCAGAGACATCATCTTTGGCAACACGCGCGACAATAAGTACACACGCTATGCGCTGGTGCAAAGCACCCACTATCAGAACATACCCCGAAGTATACAAAACGTTTTTTTGAACACTAAGCTTGATGCCGACTTCGTGAAGAATACCATCATACAATCTATGGCCGACGAAGAAGTGCCCGTTGACTTACAAACCTACCGCCGGCTTGTGACCAGCTTTGAACGCGAGTATGATGAGATTGACTGCTGGTTTAAGCAGGCACGAGACGGCAGCTACCCCGTGCGACAACAAGCATCGAAGATTGCAGAACAAGGTAGAAAGGTTGTGGCTTTGGACCAACAACTGAGGGATGTGTGGCACATGTTGAACCATGCGGTGGCCGACAACGAGCAACAGATACCGCTGTTGGAGGCTGATGCAGCAGGAACCAAGGCGGCCATAGAGAAAGAACGCAACCGCGAAAAGGAACTTACGGCCGAATATTATAAGGAGAATAACTCGCTTAACCAGAAACTGGGCGGCAAGAAACAAAAGTTAGATGAGGTGTTGCAGGCAAGAAAAGAATTTGAGGCTATGGGCATAGAAGACAAACTGAAACTTGCCAGTCGGGAAGACACGATAAAGAAAGAGGCAGACAATAAGCAAGCTTTGCTAAACGACTTGTTGAAGACTCATGCCTCGATTGAAGAGAAATACAACATTGCCAAAGCAAAATTGGAGAATGCACAACAAGCATTCGACAATGACCAAAAGGAACGTTTCTACCACGAACAAGACAAAATACAAGTAGAACGTAAGCGGCTGGAAGACGAACGAACGAAGAACAGAAACCAAAGGACAGACGCTTTTGCGGCATGGCGATACGAGTCGGACGAACGCTTGCAGACGTTGCAGGCCGAACAACATAGGGCTGACGCTGCGCAGAAAGAACTAAAACAGTGGCATCCCTTGGCCAACGAGATGCAAACGATAGCGGAACAAATTAGGTTGCTAGATATAAAGGAGAAGGAAAATGCGGCACAGCAGGCTGTTGTAAAAAGCAAAATAGAGCAACTTACGGCCGAATTTGAAATGGAGGAGGCCGAACTGAAAAAGAGTACGCAGCGCGAACAAGAACGGTTTGAGGCTAGCCGCACATTATGTCGCGAGCAAATTGAAAAGATAGCGAGCTTGTTGTCGCATTGGGATGGTTCGCTATACCAATGGCTGAACAATAATGTAGAGGGATGGGAAAGCACTATCGGCAAGGTGGTTGACGAGGAGAGAGTTCTGTACGCACAGGGTTTGGAACCAAGGCTAGACACTTCGGCCGAGGGTTTGTTTGGCGTGCATCTTAACTTATCAGATGTTGGTGCGACACATCGAACTCCCGACGAATATCGAAAAGAAAAGAAAAGGCTTGAAGAAGAGCTGCAACAGATAAACCGCCAACTGAACGATTTACCCCTTACGCTTGAAAAAGAGACATCGAAACTCAGAAAGAAGTATGCCACAATGCTAGACCCCTTGCGCCAAAATGCAACCCTGTTAAGGGTGGAAGAGGAACAGATGCCAACGAAACGACAAGACCTGCAAAACCAACAGCACAAGCTGAAAATGGACGAACAGGATATGATTGAACAAGAAAAGGAGGTACGCGAACGGGCGTTTAACGCGGCCCTGCTTTGTGTGCAGGCAGAGAAGGATGAACGGGAGCGACATGAAACACGGCATAAGAAGGAGTTAAAAGAACTGGACTTGTACTTCAACAGGCAATCGAAGGAGTTTGAAAGCAAACTCCGCGCTTTTCAAATGGCTTTGGAAACAGAAACAAAAGCTAGACATGAAGAGTTTTCCAACCAAAAGAAACAATTGGAAGAGCAACAAAGGACAGAGTTGTCGGGAAAAGGCGTAGACGTGAACTTGCTGGGACAATATCGCAAGGCCATAGAACAACTTGGGGCTTTGCTAAAACAAATAGACAATGAACGACCTATGGTAATTAGGTATCGCGACGCTCAACAGAACCTTTTTGCTAAGGAACCCGAAATAAGAAAGGAAATAAAGGACATTGAGCTGCAACTAACCAGGATGAGTAAGCGATATGAGGACAAGCAAACAAGGGTGGCAAAGAAACGGCAGGAACAGGAAGAACGACAGAAGGCCATTATTAAAGACCTTGCTCGCCGCCGCGAGGGGCTGAACTTGTATCGCCAAATGGTGGAGAACGAACATCTTGTTCCCGAGAAACTGCTTTCGGACAACAAAATGGTTGCAACTAAGCAAGACTGCCAACAGCTGTTGAGCCAATTGAGGGGTTCGGTTAACCAGAAACGTGAAACGATTGAAAGGCTGAAAGACGCTGTGGTGAACTTTAACCGAAACTTTAAGCCGCAAAACGCGTTCAACTTCAACACGATGCCGATTACAGACAACGATTACTTGCAAATAGCTGCCGACTTGCAAGACTTCATGGACAATAACAAGATTGAGGAGTTTCGTAGGCGTACCAGCGAGCATTACAAGGACATTCTCGGCCGTATCTCTACCGAGATTGGCAGTTTGCTGAAACGGAGGTCGGATGTAGATGGCGTAATACTAGACATTAACCGCGACTTCGTTGAGAAGAATTTTGCCGGCGTAATCAAAAGCATTGAACTAAGGGCAGACGAGTCGTCGGACAGGCTAATGCAATTGCTCATGTCTATTCACAACTACACCGCAGAGAATGCTCTCTCGATTGGTGAGCTGAACCTTTTTTCTAGCGATAATCGCGATGAGGTGAACTGTAAGGTGGTGGATTACCTTAAAAGTCTTTCGCATCAGTTGCAGAACGAACCAAGCCGAACAACAGTTTCGCTGGGCGACGCATTCCGCTTGCAGTTTCGCGTAAAGGAAAACGACAACGACACCAATTGGGTTGAGCGCATCAACAATGTTGGTTCTGATGGTACAGACATTTTGGTGAAGGCTATGGTGAACATCATGCTCATCAATGTGTTTAAGAAAAAGGCTGCCCGAAAGAGTGGAGAGTTCATCGTGCACTGCATGATGGACGAGATTGGACGGCTGCACCCGAACAACATCAAGGGCATTCTGCAATTTGCCACCTCGCGTAACATTTATCTTATCAACAGTTCTCCAACATCATACAATCCTTACGACTATAGATATACCTACTTGTTGAGCAAGCAAGGCGTGAAAACGCGAGTGGAAAAATTGTTGAAACGTAACCCATAAGATTATGGCAATAGGAAAAGCGATACAAAGTTTGGTGGCAGGTGAACAGGTGGCAGGCTCAAAGATAGGTGGAAAGCTACTCGAAGAACTGTTGTCGGAGGGCTTGCTTATGGTTGTTGCTCGTGGTTCGAGGAAGTCGTACCGCGCTCGCGACATTGAAACGCTGAAGAGGTTTCTTACAGATAAGGACGAAAACTATCGTGTACTTGAAGTGGAGAACGCAGAAACACGTGCTGCTATGGCCAACAAAACGGGTAATTCGAAGTTGATGACGGTTCGTTCGTGTCCCGGTTTTCCTGTTAACAGCTACGAACCCATTGCGTGTCTGCTAAATGGTGAGCCGTTTGTGGTTAATCCGCATGAGGGTAGCTTTTTGTTCGTGACACAATGGGAGGGTTTTAGAATACCTGCCGACGTTATCGTTATCGGAATAGAGAACATGGAGAATTTTAGGCTAATTCGCAAGCAAAAGAAGTTTTTTGAGGGTTATCTGCGCGCGCATGCACTGCCCACGAAAACTCTTTTTGTGTCGCGCTATCCACAATCCAACGACCTAAGGAAATGGCTCACGGGCATACCTAATCGTTATCTGCATTTCGGCGATTTCGACTTGGCAGGAATACACATCTTTCTGACAGAGTTTGAACGACATATTGGAAATGCGCGCGCATCGTTCTTAATTCCTTCTGACATTGCCGCCCGATTGAAATCGGGGTCTAGCCGGCGATATGACGAGCAGCATGCCCTATTTAAAGATATGCAGACCGATGTGCCAGAGCTTGGACAACTAATAACGCTCATCCATCAAGAACGAAAAGGTTACGACCAAGAGGGATATATATAAATAGGTGTTGGGCTGAGTAATGCCAAGGAGGAACTATCCGATAAAGCAGACTTGCCGTGCTCGGGGAAATTCTTCTGAACTAGATAAAAACAGAAAGTTTTATACATGACGAGTATTCAAATCATCCGGGGCGACTTCCAAAAAGAACTGAAATTGCCCATCGCCGAAGGAGTAAAGGCAGGGTTCCCCTCGCCTGCCGAGGACTATATACACGAGACACTCGATTTCAATCACGACCTCATACGCAATCCCGAGGCCACATTCTATGGCAAAGTGGAAGGAGACTCGATGATAGAGGCTGGCATATGCAATGGAGACATTGCCGTTATCGACCGCTCTATTGACCCAAGAGACGGGGATGTTGTGGTGGGCTACATCAACGAAGAGTTCACCATCAAGTATCTCGACCTTAGCCATCGCGAGGAAGGGTATATAGAATTGCGGCCGGCCAACTCAAACTTCAAGCCCATAAGGATTGATGAAGACGACGCTTTTGAGGTGTGGGGCGTGGTTGTTTGGACGATTAAAAACTGGAGAAAATACTAGGAAATGTACGGTATTGTTGATTGCGATAATTGCTACGTGTCGTGCGAGCGTGTATTTAGGCCCGACCTGAATGGCAAACCCGTTGTTGTGCTCAGCAATAATGATGGCTGTGTGGTGGCACGTTCGAACGAGGCCAAGCGCATGGGCATCAAAGCTGGCATGCCCTACTACCAGCTAGCAGAGCAGTTTCCTAATCAAGACATCGCTGTTTTTTCGTCAAATTACGAACTATATGGCGAATTAACAGGACGCGTAGTGGAGATTATCAGGAAAGAATCGCCGGCATACTTCCGATATAGCATCGACGAGTGTTTCGTTTATTTTAATGGAACAGGAGAGTTGGACTTGAAGGGTTGGGGAGAAATGCTACACAAGAGGATTAAGCGTAGCGTTGGCATGCCAACAAGTATTGGCATCGCTCCCAACAAGACGCTTGCAAAGATGGCAGGACATTTTGCAAAAAAATATCAGGGATACTATCATTGTTGCCTAATCGACAACGACGAGAAACGTGTTAAGGCACTGAAACTCTTTCCTATTAGCGAGGTTTGGGGGATTGGACGACGTTATGCAACACGCCTCCAAACTATGGGCGTTAAAACGGCGTTCGATTTCGCTGAGTGTAATCTTTCGTGGGTAAGAGCCACATTTAAAAACATTGTGATTGAACGAACATGGCGCGAACTGAACGGAGAAGATTGCATACCTAATGAGGAACTGGCTAAAAAGAAATCTATTTGTATGAGTCGCTCTTTCAATGATATGATAACAGACCTTGATGGCCTGCGCACCCACGTATCTAACTTCGCCGCCCGATGTGCAGAAAAACTGCGCCAGCAAGGAACAGTTGCCTCTATCGTTGGCGTATTCCTCCACACCAATGCTTTCCGTGAGGACCTACCACAATATTGGAACTTTCAAGAAATGCGACTCATTACGCCCACTAACAGCTCCATAGCCATTGTAAAGGCCGCCAACAATGTGCTGCAAAAATTATATCGACAAGATTATCGCTATAAGAAAGCGGGCGTTATAGTCATGGGGATTGCGCCAAATGCACCCATCCAGCAAGACTTCTTCGACATAACCGCCGAACAGATTGAGAAAATGCGCCGACTGGATGCCGTCGTCGACCGCCTTAACAAAGTTAATGGTACTGAGTTCATCGTTCTTGGTAGTCAACAATATACATCCAAAGGCTGTGAGGGAAAAGCTTGTTCCTTTGCTAATGCCATTAAACATGATTTTAGGAGCAAGAATCCAACCACCCGCTGGAAGGATATCATAACATTGAAATAACACGCATCCTAACTGCTAGGCTGACGAGAGCTTACAGTTGTCTTGCTAAACCAAATTGGTGCAAATGGCAGCTTTTTGAAATAGAAATTCATTTTGCCTGCATTTACAACCATCCCCATTTTGCATCAAAGCCAAGCCTCGCGAAAATCGATTTTTTGCGGCAAGGTGAGCGGTTGGTGGGTACGGAAAGGGCACTCATAATGTTAAATTTCTTACTGGAAACCAAACAAAAACGATTATATTGTATACACGCGCATGGGCAACGGCACGGAAAACACGTACGCTTACGACCGCCAGAACAAGCGGTTGCTGGACATCCATTAAAAGTCAAGACGATTTCATCGAGTTAAAAATTAAATCAAGCCTTATACACAGCAGATTTTACTTGGATTTCTTGGCATCGTTAGCCAGTGACACTTTGTGTAACATCTTCAATTTTACTTTGACGTACAAATAGTTTTTTCCATTGGTGGTATGCGCTTGTGTTTCTTCCATCAATGTGCCTTGGCGTCTATTTGACGGGGGGCTTATAGTTCTCAATATCACATCCCCCCTTTTAAGGTTTAAAGATGTATATACAGGCAGACTTTCCGAGAAATATGCAGGTGTGATGTATGCTTGCTTAGCAAGATAATCGAAGAAGAGGAAATTGCTCTCATCTGTGGCTGCATTGTAAACGGCATATACACCAATCTTTCCTCGCCCATCCTGCCCTGTTAGATTCGTCAAAAAATCTATGGAACTGCCATCCAAACAATATACCTTTATCAGTTCTTCTTCAAAACATCCATGTAGAAACATCAAATGAGAGACACAAGATGTATCATTCTCTTCTGCAAAAATAAAAAGAGTATCTTGGCATTGCTGAACAGAATCCATAGAGTGGGCGTTAGACCACCCACAAGAAAGGTAAAACAACACACAAGTTATAAATATCATAGTTTTGTTCATAGAAGGTACTCCTTATTTCCTTAACCAACCAAGAACTCTATTGTTTTTTATCTGCCAGCTCTTGCCATTTCTTTGCAACTCAATACAAGCCCGACTTTTCCCCCAAGGACCTGGATTTTGCTGAATAATCTCTATGTTACTGTCAGTAACCCTAGAAACGATTGCGACATGCCCATAGGGATTGAGTATGTAGGAATCAAATACTAACAAATCACCCTTCTGAGGTTTAACACGGTCTCCATTCGTATACTGAAAAAGTGCTCGAGCAGTATTTAAGGAACCATTGGATAACTTTTTGTCAAAAAAGGCTTTCGCATGTCCATAGGTATCGGGCATACGATGGTGGTAATGCAGATAGTAATATCGTTTCACAAATTCCACACATTGGTATCGAACTCCTACATTATAGCCATCAATGATATTCCGTCCAGACGATTGGCCTGTGCCTCCATTATAGTAGACGTAAACACCATCAAGGCTATCAATAGGAACTCCCCTGCTTAATGTGGGATTCAAATTAACATGAGTAACACACCAATAGCTTGTCACCAACAGGATAATTCCAAACAATGTATAATATATTACTTTTTTTACCATGAAATCATATTAACTTTTGAAATTACACAAATAGAAGAGAGGTTTCATCCATGTATTTCCAAACTAATACTACCCTCCCTCATGTATGAAGTACTAGGCAAATTTACATAAAAATCGTGATTTAAAATCCTGTGGAGATAGAAAAACGACAGAGAATACTCTGGAATGTGCACAAGTGGAAAAAAAACATCAAGGCCTGCATGGATTCTCAAATTGAACATGTTGGGACGCTTTCTCAATACAGACGCAGACTTTGATGCAAGACTGTTTTGGTAGATAGGCAAGAAATACGAGTCCTTCAACAACATGTGCTTCAACAAGCACAATGAAGCTAAAGAGATTTTCCTCTTGATGAGATTCCTAACAAGGCAAGGTCAGCATCAAAAAATAAAACCTGGATAAGCTCATACAGAAACGCATAAAACAGGCTTGAACCAAGGCTCAGTAGCGTGGAAGAAGTAAACTATCTCGCATTTATACTCAACCCGATGGGAAAGGTAAAAGGAAAGGGAAAGTTGAGATGACCTCTCCTTTTTTGTTTAAAAGGGTAACTAAACAAAAAGAGGATGTGCTATTAAATACACATCCCCTTCCTTGATAGAATATTGAGCAATTAAATTAATGTGTTGCCTTAAACTTTTGTCAGAACTTGTACTGAAGGCCTACGTTGAGACTGTTTACAATAGCTCCTGGCTTAGTGTAAATTTGAGAACTTTGATAATGTTTCTTATCCATACGATAGATAGTATGGCTATAGAATAACGCCATCTTAGAACTTACATTATAAGATATTATTCCACCAAGATTCCATGCTAACCCATTTCCAGCTTTACTTTGTACGTAAGATGGACCTAGGTACAACGAAACATCATATCGTCTTGCAGGATTTATACCAGCAATGGCATTCAAGAGATGGAAGTTGTAATCCAGTGAGTATAATTTATTCTCAAATTCTTTCTTTTCCAGTATGGCTCCCGATTTTTCCCACACCTTATCTTGCATAAACTCGGCACTAACACGTACACCATGATAACCGCCAAATCTATAACCAAAGAACAGCAAGGCATTCTTAAAGAACGGGGTCTCTTGCCCACGTGTTCTCCACGTATGTATAGTGGTATTCCATCCACCACCAGCAGCCACATAGAATCCATTGGCAGGGTTGTAATCAATCTGCGAAGCATCAGATGAAGAAACATCTTCTTTATTAGCAAGTTTCTTACCTAATAATAGGGACAAGCCAAATTTTAAGGATAATTCATCTGTCTTCGCAACAGATTGCACTTTCTCGAAACCTCTAAGTAGCGAATATGTTGGCTCGATGTTAAATCGTAGGTTATCAGCTAAACGCAACCAGATTTGTGTTCCTAAACGCCACTCATTAAACTTGCTCTCATGAGTTGACGACTGGCCAGTTACAAACCTTATATTGCCTGTCCCTGCACCTGCAAACAGGTTTAGTCCTGCTGTCGAGTTCCAGTCATATTTCTTCTGGAAACCAAACGGGTTGAACATCAAGTCCAAAGTTCCAGCATAGAATCTTAACAGATATCTTTGTTCACCAGAAGCGTCGTTCGTCCAATCAGCGTTACTTACATGAATACCACCACGTACGCCTAATGCCGAATTTAGCCACCAGCCAAGATTAGCGTTTGCAGTAAATCCCATTGAACTTGCCCTAGATACTTCAAGACCGTTAAACCAAGTTGGACCTACATTATACTCGAATATTACGGGTTTATGTTCATAATCACATGTAAACGAGCCAACTCCATCTCCCAAAGAACCACTCATATTATATATAATACCAACATTTAAACTGTTGACATATGTTCCAGGAGTACGATAAACCTGTGCTGTCTTATACCTATTCTTCTCCATGCGATAAACAGTATGACTATAGAACACGGATAGTTCTTTCGTTAGTTGATACGAGAGAATACCACCAAAATTCCATCCTAAATCTGTACCTTTCTCGCCCAAAGCAAGGCTTGGTCCCAAATATAGGGATGCCTCCCATCTACGTCCAGGCCTTACACCTGCTATGGCATTGAGAATGTTGAATTGATAGTCAAGCGACAACATCGTATTCTTAAACTCCTGCTTCTCGTAGATGCCTGGTCCATTATAATCATTCCAGACATAATCGTACAGATATTCGCCGCCTAAACGCACACCATGATACTCGTTGAAGTTATATCCAGCAAACAGAAGGCCGTTCTTCAAGAGGTCAAATCCACGTCCTGTGTGTCGCCAAGTATGAACTGTTGTATTCCAACCAAAACCACCTCCGAAGAAGAGACCATGAGGCGAACGAACACGAGCTTGTGTAGCACTATCAAGCTCTATTGTCTTATCCTTATCGGCTTTATCACGCAAAATCATAGACACACCAAGCTTTAAGGCAAGCTCATCTACATGTTTTGCAACTCGTCCATGCTCAAATCCCCTCATCCTAGAGAATGTTGGTTCAACATTGAAACGAAGATCATCAGTCATCTTCATCCACAATTGTGCACCCATTCTAAATTCATGGAACTTGGTCTCGTAAGCTGTCATTCTACTTGTCACGAAACGTATCTTTCCGAGTCCTGTTCCCATGAACAAATTGAAACCAACTGGCATATTCCAATCATATTTGCCTCTAATCCCAAGAGGATTGAACATCAAATCAACAGTTCCCGCCAATAGTCCCAATTGGTTTTTCCGAGGTTCATTAAGATCATGAAACCAATCGGCATTACTGATGTGGACTCCACCCCTCATACCAATTGCTGAGTTTAACCATAGCCCCAAGTAGGTGTTGGCTGTATAACCGAGTGAACTTCCAGTAGAGATTGGTAGATTGTTGTACCAAGAAGGTCCAACACTATACTCAAACGTTAAAGGTTGCCTAGAATAGTCTGACTTAGTGAGTTGACTAATCCCTAGAAGCACATCGCGGATAGGCTGATTGATGGTATATAAAACTCCAACATTAAGACTATTCACATACGTACCATCATTACCATATATTTGATTATTCTCATAACGACCTTTGGGCATTCTGTAGACAGTGTGGTTATAAAACAGAGCTAAACTACTTGTTAAGCTGTATGTCAACATACCACCGAAGTTAAACGCCAATTGCCTAGCATCACCTCGTGCCCAAGTTGGACCACCATACAAATAAACATTCCACCGACGATATGGATTATACCCTGCAAATGCATTCATGATGTTAAACTGGTAGTCAAGTGAAAGCATCATATTTTGAAGGTTCTCATTATTCAACCCATTGCCAAGTTCATTTAAGGTGTGTATTCTGTCGCCCAAATATTCAGCACTAAGTCTAAAACCATGGAAAGGATCGAAATTATAGCCTGCAAAGAATTCTGCATTCTTTAATGCAAGGTCGTCACCACCTGTGTATCTCCATGCCCTAACCATTGTGTTCCAGCCAAATCCCATACCAATAAAGAAACCGCGGTTAGGCGACATTCGCATTGAAGCTGGCACACTATCAACTGGGATGAGAAGTTTCTCCCGATGAGCTTTATCACGGAAGAGTACAGCCAGTCCCAATTTAAGACCTATTTCATCATATTGTTTACGCTCATTAACGGCGTTATACAATTCCATAAAAGAATAGGAAGGTTCAACATTCAACCTAAGGTCGTTACATAGTTTCAACCAAACTTGTGCACCTGTACGATAGCCCACATAGTTACCACTATACGAGCCATAGTGCCACTCGTTTGCCAGTTTCTGTTGGCCATACTCGTAGCCGGCAAACAAGTTGAAACCTACATTACTATCCCAATCATATCCACGTTTAAAACCTAGGGGATTGAATAGCATGTCCAACACGACCCCCCGAGTGCCAATCATACTCCTAGTCTTTATATCACCACGCACAGGTCTATCCGCCCAATCTGCATTGGAGACATGGAAACCTGCACGAAGACCAATAGCTGAGGATAACCACCATCCCATATACACATTACTACTCCAACCCAAGGTGCTCATGATAGGTAGGTTAGTGCGATTATGAAATGCTGCTCCTATACTATACTCAAAGAAGAACGGCTTACGCCATGGTTTCTTCATATACTCTTCGAGGAAGAATCGTTCGTTGTCATTGAAACGCCTTAGAAAACTACCCTTATCTCTCTCACTAGAAAGATTTGGCCATAAGTACCATATATACGACATGTTTATTCCGTATGCCAAGTCAAGGCTCTCAAAATCAGTGCCCTTCACAAGATCGTGCGTCCTTGTAGCCAATCTCAGATAAGGTTCAAAAGCCAATGAAGCATGCGGACTAGTCATAATCTTGAACTGCATACCAAACCGGGCGTTGTACGACAAAGCCGAGTTTTCAGCATAATAAGGTACGAAAGTATTTTCCGTAGCATTCAATCTTGCTGTTTGCACTCCGACACCAATTGTACCTAACACGTTCAAAGGCCTGTCGGGACGGTTTCCCATCAAGTAGTTGCTAAAATTAAACAAATAATCAATTCCACCTCCCCAAGTACTATAGGTTGTTACTGACGAAAAGCCTAGAGCCGCCTTGGTGAACCCCCAAGACTTTTCGGCAAACAATCGAATGGTACTCATTGGACTGAGTTCCTTGGCTATACCTACATGAAGATTCGCTATGGGAGTATAGTCAAACTTATCATTAGGTAAGAAAGCTGATACACCACCGCCAAGCGTTACATAAGTATGGCTAAGGAAACCGCTATCAACAAATTGGTCGCCAGCATAACGGTGTCTTTTGTCCAGGACAAAACGAAGACCATTGTAACCTTTCGGGCGCGGAATACCCATTACAGTATCCTGTTTGGTTTCCAACACCGAGTCGGGTAACATATTTTCCAAATCTTCCAAATCCATCTTCGCAGTATCTTGCTTTGCTATGGTATCAGGAACAGAAATATAGAAACGTTTGTTGAAAGGTTGAGAGCTAACCCACGCGCTGGCACACAATGGGAGTAGCCCTGCAAGCATTGCAACAAGGACTCTCTTTTTCATTGTATATCTTCTTAAAATCACATTCATACTCTATCATTCAGAAGCCGTTTCTTGTGGAGCAGGCTTCACCATCATCATGTTAAACTTTTCCCTATACAGGTCTTTTTTACTTTCAACATACGGATATCTCTTACGTATTTCATCCGTGATGTTACCATCAGTCTTGAAGAAACGTTCATAAAATGAAGGATCCAAATCAAAACAATGCTGGAAATAAGCCAAAAATCTAGGCGTATCGTTCGTTTGCATCTTGACCGCAGCTTCTGAGCCAAATTCCTTTATCAGATTCATGAAGTCGTTCTCTTGTTCGATGTCTGGGTTATTTGCAGCAATCACACCTTTAAGATACCATTTCTTAACCAGATTATCTGGCAAGGAGTCAACTAAAGGATTGAGCGACTCATAGGTGATACCTAGCTCAGGAGCTAATTCCACACTTAGTATAGCTCTATTGAGCGGATTCTGGTTCATCACAAAATTCAAAGCATTCGATGCCCTCTGCTCCTCTTCAGGAGTTTTGTTCTGTTTAAAGAACAGCGATTCGAGATCTATGAACATCTTTAGGTCATGGAATTTCTGAGTGTCTGGAAGTTTATTAGCCAAATGTGCAGAATGGCTCAATTTTCTCGATTTCAAATACATAAGAGCCTGATTAGCAACAACCTCCTTAAAGTTCACAGTGTACATATAGGAACTCTCAAAAGCAACAGGTCTTTGTACCTCAACTCCAGAGGACATATCTACGAATGGCTCTAACACAGAGAGGTTTACAGAATCCTGCTCTAACAGCTCTATGGCTATACGGTTAGCCAAGTAGGCAGCAAAAGCACTGAACTTCGCAGTTTTTCTCGACATGTTCTCTTTATAGGCACGATGTGTCAACTTACGGAGTTCTACCGAGTCTGTAATCTGCGTAAAGAGGTTATAGTAATCACCATTCGAAAAATACTCTTCCCCACCAGGTCTGTACCTGTTGTCATTATAATATGCCCATACAGCTTCTTTGGGTTCCATTATCTTATTCCTTCGCAAAGTATATGTACTGCGCATCAAACGTTGGTTCTGCATAATTTCCTCTATTATAGGATTACTGGTCGTCATACGCTTTATACCTACATAGTCTTTTGCCTTCGCATATTTTCGCAATTCGTCAGCTTCCGAAGCCTGACCTCTCTGCACTAATGAGTCTGCTACATCATCCCATGTATAAACCAGAGGCTCCTTAACCGTCAAACTAGCACTACGAATATGACTACCAACCATTGACAGAATCTTACGTGCTCTTTTCTTTGCTAATTCTATATTCAACGACAGCCCCCCCTCTGGAGATGCAGTACCTTGCACAGAGATATTCATCAAGGAAGTACCATAGGAACGAAGTTCTTCAATAAGAAAATCCAACGTTTTCTGGTTTTCTTCGTCAGTGGTCAACTCATCTTTACCTACCACAAAGGTTACTTGCAGATCTCGTGGTACCTCTAATAGTCTTGCCCTTACCGTCTCAAAGAAACGTGGATCTAGCTCTATGCGCTTTGCAGATGCACCTAAGTCAAGCATCTTCCAAGGGCGTCGGACGTTGTTAGTTCCCTCTTTGTTGTCATTAAAATACACATGAGTATAATCCTCCAAACTCAGCTTAGCTTTCCATTTATAGTTTTTGTCTATGTCCGGTTTGGGATACGTTATATCCCAACTGAAACTAAATGGTGCATTTGACATCACATTGTCAGGAACATAATATGCGTGAAGCGAGTCGTTCCTTTCGTAACCAAAACTCTTACGCTTTATCTGATTCTGATGATACTTATCGCCTTCAAATACAAGCGGTTCAAGATATTGGATGGTATCTCCCGTATTGGTATTAACTGCAACCGGCTGGAATATCAACCTAGAATGCTTAGTGGTATACCATGCTGGTAGAGATATGCCCACAGTCCATCGCATATTCTCACCATCGTCAACAGGTGGAACCTCTTTAAAGTCCACGCCTTGCTTCTTAGCAAATACATTAACGTTCTTGATGAGAATACCATCTGATCGAGATGGTGCGAAAACAATGTCATAATTGAGTTTCCCTCCTATGACGTCAACCATTTTAAGAGCACCTTCGTTTATCAACAACATTGCTCCACCCACGGAAATGTCAGCTTCGAAGTGTCCTTCGTAGTCGGGAATCACCACATCATTACTTTTAATTTTCACTATACTTCCTGACATACCATTCTGTGAATTGTATAACTGAGCCTGCTTACGTGCTTCAGCCTTATTGTCAAAGATATAAATAGGCACAGACAAAGGCATCTTACCAGAAATTTGCCCATTCGTTTCTTTCATAGATTTTGATACGCTACCAGTTATATGAATAGCCTGGGCAGACATTTTCAAAGTAAACAACCCCAAAAACAGTAGCAAGATAAAAATCTTCTCTAGTTTCATCATATTTCCTCCTATTGTTTACCAAATTGTATACGATAAGGTTATGCCTAATTTAGTAGGCAAGATGCGATACTCCCAAAAGCCGTCCTTGGCTTGTGAATTGTCGTTTAGCAACAAATCATCACCATTAACCATAAATTCTTTATGGTGGGAAAAAATCGCACCAACTCCCCCATGAAAATCAAGATTCCATCTTTTAGACAGTGAAATGACATATCCAAATGTCATTCCGCCTCCCCAAGCCGTTCCATCGTACTTCCTGTTTCCCCATGTAATGGAATAGTCAGCTGCTAAAAGGCCTATACCCACATAATGGTGATACATTGGGCGACCACCGAAATAATATTTGAATTCAGGTTGTACCCCAATTGCCCTCATGCCTTTGTGGAAGTACGGCTTATTATTGCCAAAAACACTTAATCCAAGTGTTGTGTGATTACCTACGGTTATCTCAGCACCCAAATTGTATGTTTGCGTGGATAGCAACAGAAGGTTAGAGTTGACGGCAAAGGTCTGCGCCTGCATTTGGGTGAACAATCCAACAAGCAAGAACAGAAGTAGTCCTATTTTTTTAGTTACCATTTTCATAATTATTCCTTATTAGTCAATTTTGTGAGAAACTATCCCCAAAGGCACATAGCGCATTTCTATCTATCTGCCCTAGATACACACCAGAATAGGAACTGTATCCAATGGAATTCAGGTTCTTCAACATGTTTGCATCAAAGAATGGACACAAACTTCTACGCGAGTCTTTTTCACAGACCAATACTTTGGCTTCACCAACATGTTTCACTATGCCAGATTCTGCTTTTTCTTTGTCATCAGAGTTGTCAGAGCCTTCTTCTGATCTCCCATTCTCACCAGAAGGCTTTGCTTCTGGTGATTCATGGTCTTCTTTCGTTTCTTTCGTTTCAGATTTTTTCTCCTCCGCCCGTTTCTCTTCGGTTACAGGTTTTTCTGTACTTTGCCCATCGTCCTTAGATTTGCTCTCAGGATTTTCCTTAGATTGTCCATCTTTTTCTTCCTTAGGCAAAGCCGTATCCTCTACTTGTGGCGTTTGAGATGTGTCAACATCTTCTTGCGGAGCAGAACTATCAGACTTTTTCTTATCAGCTTCGCTCTGCTGTTTTTCCATTTTTTGAGCGACTTTAATGGAATCTGCAGTACGTTTAGCGTTCTCACGTTCCATTGCTTTCTGCTCTTTAAGTTCACGTGCACGCTCTTGAGCAGCGTACTTCAAGGAATCGGCAGTTCGTTTAGCATTTTCTTTTTCTTCAAGTTGCCTAGCTTTCTCTGCGAATTTAAGGGAATCAGCTGTAATTTTAGCATTGGCCTTGTCTTCCATCGCTTTAATTCTTGCAGCTTCTTTCAGAGAATCGGCTCGGTGTTTCGCTTCTTCACGTTCAACGGCCTGTTTTTCTTTCAGAGCCTTATTCTCTTGCCTAATAGAATCCTGCGTATATGCCCTTTCTATTTCAAGGCGTTGCTCTTCAAACCTCCGTTCATAATCAGCTTTAGCAAGCGAATCCATCTTTATGCGCTTCTCTTTTGCTTGTACAGTATGTACGCTGTCCCTTCTGATCTTTTCTTTCTCAACGGCCAAGCGATAATCATTATCAATCAAATTCCGATTCTTATATCTGTTAGCCAGTTTTGTACCAAAGTGGTAAACAAAAGACACATGAACTGCGTCTACGGAAGCAGCATAAACCCAAGGGTTAAAAGTCAGTTTGTATCCTGTATCTCTTGTTGTCCGAGAATAGTAATACTTACCACCCTTGTAAAGTCGCGTATAATCATGCATATCAGCGAAGACAACACCAGGGCTAAATCCCAATTCCAGGTCTAGGCTTGCTCCATTTGTATAGCCATAAACCTGCGTGACCATTCCGACCATCAGACCGCCAACGAATGAGTTACCTTTCTTTCCTATATCACTGAACTTGATGTCAAAAGAGTTTGCACCTCCATACAATCCGATATAGTAAGCTCGTTTAGGCATTTTAGCATGCCAATACTTACGCACTTCGGCACGAGCTCCAAAAATGTCATACACATAATACGATTTCGTACGCGTGTTAACGTCCCAGTTTGCCCGTCCGTACACACCAACAGTCCATTGGTTCCAGTTTTTATTCCCTAAGGAAAATTCAAGTCCCAAGTTTGGCGTCAAGGTCAACCACCCGACAGCATCCGTTTTCAAATTGAAACGGTTTTGAAGTTCCATGGTATCCACCTTGTTGTAATATAGTTGATTGCCCTGACCCAAGGCTCCTGTCACTCCAACGAAGAGCTGGACTGTCAGTGCAAGTATCAGTTTATATCCTTTCATATTCATCATAACATATAGTTGTCAACTGTGCATTGTCAAATTACTTTCCTTTTGTTGCCACAACCTGCTTAGCAAAATCATCTTCTGGATCCAATGCTAACACCTTCTCTGCGTATTCAACAGAAGAATTCATTTCCTTCTTTATATAATAATAATAAGAGAGTTGTTTATAACATTCGATAAGATGGTCTTTGTTGCTCCCACTCTTTTCAAGTAGTTCTGCAGCCTTCGAGAAATAAGGTTTTGCCAATCCCTTTGTGTACTCGGGGTCAAGCATGGCATTGGCATTACCCTGCCAATAAAATCCGAGATAGCTGTTTGGGCGTAGCGTTGCAACTTGACCAAACAAATCTGCGGCGTGTTCGATAGCCTTGGTTTGTTCCTCGGTTCTTTTCTCATTCTCTTTGACGTAAGTTCCCTTTCTCCAATACAGCCTGCCCAACTGGAAGATTTCGTAAGCCCGATTATCGCTGGTATCTTTCAAGTTGGAAACATACTGTTCATAATACTTGATGGCATTGTCGTAATCATGTATTCGGCTATATGCGTCAGAAATCTGTTTGTGAATTCCAGGGATATTCCCATTCTTTTGTAGAGCGACATTAAATTGTTGTATCGCTTCCTGCGTTCTTCCTAGTCCACTCAATGCATAACCATAATATATATAGTCTTGGTATTGAGGTTTAGTATCCTTACTATTGTTAAACAAATCGTTAGCGTTACTGATAGCCGTATCGAAATGTTGCAGTTCGGTATTGTTGTACAAGAGTAACCTATTAAACACAGGGTCTTTTGAGGCCCTTTTATGCCCCAATGTGGCAAGGTCTAAGGATTGCGAATAATCCTTCTTTATATACAAACTTAGAGAGTACTGCATCAATTCCTTATCATTCAGAGAATCGATACCAATACTCTTATAGGCGGCAATTGCATTTGTAAGGTCGTTTGCAGTATAATACACTTCGGCCATCATCCTCTGTACATTTAGGTCAGGTCGGTTTCTTTTCAAGGCATTAAGCGTTTCTATGGACTTGTTGATTTCTTTCGCTTTCAACAACTCTGCCAACTTGTAATACGCATCCGGGTCTTTACGGTCAAAATACATAGCCCTCCTATAATAAAATTGTGCGGAGTCGGGCCTATTCCTAGCCTTTGCAATATCTCCGCCTAGATTTAAGGCTTTTGTGGTAATACGCCTACACCTTTGGGCTAGATAAAAATAATGGGTGGCTTCATCCAATTGCCCAGCTCTAAGGTAAAGCGTACCGAGACCAGCCAACAAGGCTCCGTCTTCTTTATGTTTACTTGCGAATTTCTCCGCGCTACTCTTAGCTGCGTCAGGGCTGCTTGTAAGTAACGTAGCAATCACCTGCAAATCGTCATTATACGAAAAATAGTCCTGCGAGAAGACAGGAAGACTAATCATAGCACAGAAAACAAACGCCAGCCACTTTTTAGTCATACTCATAATTATTTGATCACCATTAATTTAATAACAGACTGTCGACTAATGACAGGACTGTGCACACTATATTATCAAGGCACTTCACTCCAATTCTCCTTGCAAAGTAAGCAGGAAGTTCATTATTTCGTCAGCAGCAATATTCCATACTGTCAACCCTGCCATAAAACAAGGCAAACAACAAAAGAAGAATTATAAACGTAAGATATTAGCTACACAACAAAACGAATAGTTCTTCGTTGTCATTTAGATTATTAACGTCTTTTTGAAGATAGGCCAGGGCCATCTGAAAGTCACGACTCCAAACGGCCCTGACGTCTCATCTCACAACAGGAAATGTTATCCTATCGTTGTGGTTTAAAGATACAAAGAGCTTTAATTTGTTGACTTTGCTTTTTCAATAGCAGCGTTTGCGGTCTCGATTGCAGCAGCGGCGTCAGCACCAGCCTTAGCCAGCTCAGCCTTAGCTTTGTCAACCTCGGCCTTAGCCTTAGCAGCTTCCGCTGCAACTTTGGCCGTCATTTCCTTTGCTTTTGCTGCTTCCGTACGAGCTTTAAGCGCAGTAGCCTTGCAAGCATTTGCATTAGCGATAGCCTTTTCCGTTTCGGCCTTAGCTTGGTTGGCAGCCTCTACGGCCTTTTGGGCCTCAGCCTCAGCAGCTTCGGCATCAGCACGTGCCTGTTCGGATTCAGCCTTCGCTTTTTCCGAATCCATTCTCGCTTTTTCTGCTTCTACCTTGGCCTTAGCTGCTATGACTTTAGCTTTTGCTGCTTCGGCTTTTTGTTTTGCAGCTTCTGCTGCAGCTCTTGCTGCATCGCTCTTGGCCTTCTGAGCGTCAGCTACGGCCCTTTGGGCATCCGCCACTGCAGACCCTTGGTTTTCAGACTGAGCAGAGGCACTCATAACCGAGACAAATGCTACGGCTACAATAGACAAGATACACCTTCTCATTTTCATATTTCCTTAATATTAAATATAAAATATAACACGATTGGCATGTCAATCATGGTAATAAATTTAATTTAAACGAACATGCCCGTTTACTATTTCTGATGCAAAATTACAAAAAAAAAGAAACACCCAAAAGAAAATCAAGAAAATAATGTAAATTATTCGGTATTTCTGTTGTAAAACATGTTAAAACGAATAAGATATTATAAAAGTAATAATATAACAGAAAAACAGAACAACAAAATACTGATTAACACTGGGATAAACAGCATGCCAATTGAGAAAAGAGAGGTAATTGCCCAATAAAGATACATATATAAAGATACTATAAACGTAAAATATAACCACAATCAACTAGATAACAAGTGGTTATATGCTATTCTTAACAAGGAGCAAGAAACGTACAATAGAGTAAGCCCAGCTCTACACCAACCAAAAAACTGTTTCACCAATGGTAAGAAACAAGTTGTTTAGCCTTTTGAGCACTTCTGAATTAACATTAACCAATCGCCTTTATTAGTCATTAAACGACACCACTAGAGTCCAGGAAAATCACTAACCATTGTACAATACACCTTTTAATACACAATAAAACCGTCTTAACCTTTAATATTCCTATAAATTGAGAGGTGTTTGTAATCTTTGTGATGCCAACACAAGATAAACACTCCTCTCATATACGAAGTACAACACAAATCAACTTACTGGCTTATAAACACATGAAAACACAACAAAACCCGAATACATAAACTCATCAACATACAAACTCGCAAACTCACAAGTTCATCAACTGACAAACAAATCAACTCTACAAGTCATCAACTCAAAAACTTAAATTATTGCTTTTGTTTTACAAAACCACTCTGATTTTCTCTCCGTTCTAGTGAAAATAAAGCGCATAAAAGAGGTAAACAGCCTATTTTTCTAGCTTTTCACGCCTTATGTTTCGTCCATTTTTAAGAGCAAGACCTGCATTTTGCACCATTTAGCCTTTCTAGTTTGGTTGTCAGCCCGTAATTTTTCAAACCCAATTACTCGCTTTTTACCCCTAAAACCCCACTTTTTAATGGCTATTTTGCCCATTTTAGCCATGTTTTTAATGGTTCTAAAAGGTTCTGTTTATACCTTTTGCGTGTATTTTTATGCTTTTTACCTCGTATTTAGCAGCATTTTGCACTGCGTTTAGCACCAA
>NZ_KV815075.1:78718-79369 GCF_001814145.1 Prevotella sp. HMSC073D09
GCACCAAAACGCACTACATCTTGCTGCAAATAGCACTAAAATGGGCGCAAATGACGGTTTCTTTAAATAAAAATTCATTTTGCCGCATTCACATACTACCCCCTTTTTGCATCAAAACAAACCTTCGCGAGAATCGATTTTTTGCGCAAGATAGGCGATTAGTGGACGGAAAGGGCACTCATAATGTTAAATCCCTTACTGAAAACTAGACAAAAACAATTATGCCGCATATACGCGCGTGAGCAACAGCACGGAAAACACGTACGCTTACGCCCACCAGGGCGAGCAGTTGCAGGGCATGCTGCTCATGACCAACGGAAAACAGTTTCGAGGAAACGCAGAAACCATCTTGACTTTCCTTTCGTATCTTCCTGAAAAGAATTAGCATGAATGCGATATAGTGTCATGCCTTCCAACTGGATAGTATTGCATCAAACCTATCAAGTACGATTCAGTATGAATACATCCACGCATTGGTTCTTTCAATACAAATCGGCAATTAGAGCCTGTGCAGATTTAATTTAATTGTTGGGCATATTCTCTGTCCTATTCTTGAAGGCGTGGCGGGCTACGTCAAAGGAATAAGACTGGCAAAGTGCCGACAAGCAAACGAAGGCTAAATAGGGTAATTCAGTTAATTCCCTCTTAGGA
>NZ_KV815076.1:0-310 GCF_001814145.1 Prevotella sp. HMSC073D09
ATGGAAGAAATTGCACGACACTCAGATAAACCACCAGAGCCTTTACACCTGAATCATATACCACGTTGTTTGACCGCCGTTTCGGTGCCGTCCGAATACGTTCACCACAGTTCTTGCATACCATCACATAGTGTCGGATTTCCTTGACTACGGGCTTCAGCTCTGGAATGGAAATAACCTGCGTCACATAATCAAGTACACGCTCTGCGTCTGACAAAGATTCTCCGCAACGAGTGCAATAGTTAGGTACCTCATCGATTATCTCGTCAGGTACAAAAGAGCAAGACAACTTATGCCCATCATGTCCCTT
>NZ_KV815076.1:410-717 GCF_001814145.1 Prevotella sp. HMSC073D09
GGAGTGCTGCTGTTATTAGAGTTCTTATCAGGGTCTTCATATTTGGCCAAGCGTTCCCGTAAGTTTGTAAGTTCTGTATCTTTCTTGCGGATTTGGAGGTTCAGAGCATTTATGTTACGGTTCAATTTGACATTCTCGGCATACTGCTGGCTGACAGTTTCACGCAATAATCGCATCTCTTCCGTCATGTCTTGTAATACTTTTGACATGTCCGTAACTTGCTCTTTCATAGGTATAAAGATACAAAGAAAATCTGAAATACGCAAGAAAAATGAGCATCTTTATAGCCTTTATACGAAGATTTTAG